>NZ_RZOL01000290.1:0-7749 GCF_004022985.1 Mesorhizobium sp. M7A.F.Ca.ET.027.02.1.1
CCAATCGGTATAGCTTCGCCTTCCCGACCTTGGGCGGATGTCGATAGGTCCAGGCGCTCTCGACCAACATGTGGCGAACCCGACCGTTGCCTGCCTTTGTGATGCCGCCGCGCCGGACTGTCTCCCCGGTTGAGCGCTCGCCGGGAACCAGACCGAGATATCCCATGAGCTGGCGTGGGCTTTCGAACCGGCTGGCGTCGCCGACTTCGGTGACGAACGTCACGGCGACAATCAGGTCTACCCCACGCAATGTCTGAAGCGCCCACACGATCGGTGCCAGCGACCAGGCCGGGACGAACTCTTCGATCACACGCTCCAGCCGCTCGACCCGCTCTTTCGACACGCGCACCGCCTCGACCATCTCCTGGAGTGCGATCTGATGCGCGGGATGATCGAACCTTTGTTCCTGAAGCCAGCGTAGATAGCGCATCGTCCAGCTCTTCTTTCGCGGATAGCTACGGCCGTGCTTGAGCATGAATGCGCTCACCTGCTGGCGATGGACCCGCAGCGTCTCGACCGCGGCCGCCCGCGCGCGAACAAGATCCCGTATGGACTCGTGCCCTTCATCGGGTACCCACACCGCGGTCAGCTCGCCGGCGCGCAATAGCCGGGCAAGGGAAATGGCGTCTCGACGGTTCGTCTTCACCCGATCGCCGGGCTTCCTCGGTATCAATGATGGTGCAACCACCGTGCACTCGTGCCCGAGCGACCGGATCAGGCGATAAAGGCCGTACCCGGTCGGCCCAGCCTCAATGCAGAAATGCACGTAATCAAAGCGGCTGGCGATCCGGCCTATGACCCGCCGCATGCTGGTCACCGACGCGTCGACCTCACCGAAGAACCGAACCTCTCCTTCCCGGCCTGCCTCCGCAATTGCAAAAGCGTTCTTCAGCTTCGCAACATCGATTCCGACAAATGCTTCTCTATAATCCGCCACGGCTCGTCCTCCTGTGGTGAGGATCGGCTCGGCCCGCCCGAGCACGGACATGCGGCTGATGTTTTCCTTGCTGACGATCCTGTCAGAAGCCCCGTCTCTCTCGTGCTCTCAATTGCCCCAATGTTCGGCGATGATCACCCTTCACCCGAGGGCACCTGCGCAGGTGCGGAGACATGAGAGGCCGCTGATTGTTCATGTTCGATCGGAAATGGTGTGATTGACCAATGAATTGAGTCAACGGCACGCTGAACTATTGCCTTTGTCCGAGCGCGGCTGGGTGAAGCGGCGAGGACATATCCGATGTAGTCTCGGTAATCGCCTTTCCTGACGATCGGCGTCTTGGGTTTGATATACAATTTCGCTTCGACGACACCTGGTATGGCAGCCGCTCGACTATCGCCATCGACCCAATCTAGGATACCATCGCGATCAGGAATCAGGAGCCGGGCGGTCGCAATATGCGAATGCCTCTTGTGCAAATTCCATTCCTCGCCGATCACGAGCTTGATGTGTTCGGTGACCAGATCGATACCGTAAGCCGCCTCAATCGTTTGAACACTGCCACCAAGACGCGGATTGACCTCAATGACGACTGGGCCACGCTTGGTCCACCGCAGTTCTACATTCGTTGGCCCCCAGCCAAGCCCGAGAGCTCGCAAACAGCTCAGCGACACATCGGCAATACGCCCATGCTCGTCTTCAGTCAGCGGGGCTGGATAGGTCCCGCCAAGATAGACAAAATGCGGTGGGGGGCCGAAATCAAGGGCTGAAATACAAACGACCTCATTTCCCATTATTGCAGCGCAATACTGTGGACCTTGTGCGAATTCCTCGACCAGTACCCTCGGCGAGGAACGCCATATGTGCTTCCCGCCCAACAAATAGGTCGAATGTTCGGCTAATTCATCGACATCGCGGCACAATCGGACACCGATGCTGCCGCTGCCCACGGCTGGCTTAACAACCACCGGCAGGCCGATCTCAGCGGCAAAGCTTTCTACCTCCGTCGCATTCACTGCCACGCGATAAGCAGGTATTGGAACGCCAGCCTCCGCGAGAAGCTGACGTTGAGTGAATTTATCGCAGCATCCTTCAATCGATGCGGGGTCCGGTCCCGGCAGACCGAAGTGCCGGCAGAGCTTGCCAACCGTCGTAGAGACCGACTCGTCGTCGCCCGCGAGGCCAGTAATGCCAGTAATGTCATAGGTAGCACGCAGCCAGGAACATTCGCCGATCAGCGCATCGAGATTGCCTGTATCGACACGGATTGCCTCACTTCCTTCCGCCGCAAGATAGTCGTACTGAGCTGGATCAACCGACAGGGTAATTGGATGAAGACCAAGACGCTGGGCAGCTTTCACGTATAGCACACCATTGCTCCTTGTGCCTTCAACCAGGATGAGCGCTCTTCTTGCCATTGGCGATGATCTCCGTTGCGTGCTGTGCGGCGGTCCGAACGTAAAATCGGCATTGGCTCATATTCACGCCTGCCTTCAGACCTTGCGGTGAACCTAGCATCGTCAGCGGTCCGCGGTTGCAAAAGAATCTGTAAAGTTATTTGAACGATCCGTTGCAACCTCTTGGTTGCCGACGGTGGCACAGCCCGCGGCTGATGGTGTAGGAGGGCCGCGTGGAGCCGTCGACGTAGCGCAGCGCGCCGACCGTGACTCTGCGGTCATCGCCGATCTTCGAGAAGGTTTAGGTTGCAACGTCTGAAACCTGAAACGGAGATGACGATGACCGATGACAAAATGGCGCTGATCGAGCTGTTGAGAAGCAGGCCGCTGGCGACCTCGTGCGGAACATGCTGGCACTTGCGGCCGAGCGGATCATGGAACCGGACGCGGGAAGCGCGGCGGGCGAAGGCGCGCTCGCCGCTGCGGGAGGTGCAGCGGAACGGATATCGCGACTGGGACTGGGACACCCGTGCGGCCTGGATCGCTCTGGACATCCTCGAAGCTGCCCAAGGGAAGCTACTTCCCGAGTGTCGATGCCGGCTCAATGCTCCCCAGAAGTGCCGTTTGAATCTTCCCAGAATAGCGCGGTCGCCGGTCTCCCGGAGCGCGCTCCGGAAGACCGGCGGCGCATGATCGGCGATGTTTCTCCCGATGGTCGGGAGAGGGATTTCGGTGATCAAGATCAGGGAGATGATGATGATACTGGATTTGCATCGGCAGGGCCTGTCGGTATCGGCGATCGCCAGGGAGAGGCGGGATCGACGGTATCTAGGTGAAGGTGCGCGAGGGCGGGAAGATCGTCAGTCGTGCCGCGAAAAATCGCCATCGCGGTGGACGATGGCGGGAAGCGCGAGGTGCTGGGCTCGCCACCGGCCCGGCCGAGGGCGAGACGTTCTAGACCGACTTCCTGTGGTCTCTCGCCGATCGCGGCCTGCGCGGTGTGAAACTGATCATCGCCGACGACCAAAAGGGGCTTGCGCGCCGCAGCTCGCCGGGCCTTCAACGGGCCAGGCACCAGACCTGCGCGCGGCCATCGCGTGCCGGATCAATGCCGAGGATCAGATGCGCCATCTCTTCTTCGCTCGCGTCGTCGGCGGAAGCGTCTAGGGGCCTCATGTATGTCGTGAAGTGCGCGTTGTTGAGGCCGTAACGCTTTCCGACCAGGGGACTTCGTCGGACAGAGTTGAGCTTTTAATCTCACCGGTTTCGGTCGGTCGAATCATAACTGCTGCGAACCTCGCCTGCCTGTGCTGGAGTTAAGCAGTCTATCCCAATATGGGACAATCCAAACCCGGGATTAGTCGGTGAGCCGGTCTTTAACTGACCGGTTCACCTGCATGCCAAAATCTCTTCGATCGCCCCGCCACCGGTTTCTGGGCCAGCTAATTTTCTTACGCAAGGCGAAAGGCCTGACCCAGGAGCAGGTGGCCGAGAAGCTTGGCCGTCCGCAATTTTTCGTGGCCAAATACGAGGGTGGAGAGCGGCGTCTCGATGTCATTGAGTTTCTCGACGTCACTGCGGCGCTTGACACTGACCCGTGCGAGATTCTGCCCAGCTTCCAGGTATAGTGGGGCGTCCGCGCCTTGCAGCGGTGAACCGAGCCCGCTTGCCCTTCGGCAGCCTCAGGCGGTCTCGGCCGTCCGTCAGTCTGTCGGCTGCTGACAGCGGCCGTCCGAATAACGGCGCACGACCCATCATCCAGGGTGCGCAGTTGGCATAGGTGTCGCAGGGATCCCTGCCTATGGCGGACGGAAGAACCATGTTGATGGCCCACCATTCTCGATCGCGGCGAGCGGGTAAGGCTTTCCTGTGGCGATGGGCATTCCGCAGCCCGCATCCATGGCTATCCTGGCTGCCACCAATTTGGTCACCATCCCCTACTGCGGCGCCCAGAGCGGTGGCATTGAGAACTCCGATACCGGGGATCGACGTCAGGCGCCGAGCGGCTGCATCGGTGCGGGCCAGTTCGACGAACTCCCGATCCAAAGCCTTCGGCGGTCGAGATCAAGCCATTCCTCCCACATCTCCGCAAGCGATTCGGCTGCCGGCCATGAAGTCCGGATCGGCGAGCAATGCCTCCACAGCCTGCTCGAGCTTGCGGCGTCCCTGTGCGATAGTCGTGCCGCGCTCCAGCAGAATGGCGCGAAACTGGTTGGTCAGCCTCGTGAGCGTGCCCACCGTGATCGAGTGCGTTCTTCTCTCGGGCCTTTCGTCGCGACCTTTCAAAAGCCGCGGGCCCGTATGGTGATTCTGCGGATCGGGTCCAAATCTTCTTCTGCAAGAGCTTTCAAGCTCGGGATGACGTGCCGGTAATTGACGACCTGGTCGTGCCGGCCGTGGGCATGGCCGCGTCCTCGGGGCAACGTCATCAGATGCGTCCCGCCGATGAAGACCTCGAGGCGATCATCGAACAGCCGGACGCGAAGCCGATGTCCGATCAGGCGGGAAGGCACAGTGTAGACGACCTTGCGCAAGGTGAAGCCGCCTGTGCGTGACACCGTGACGACCACCTCTTCGAAGTCGGTGGCGCGGCGGTCGGGAAGTTCCTGCAAATGCGGGCGCTCGGCGTGGATGCGCTTGCCATGAGCGGCATTACGGCGGCTGACGATCTCATCGATGAAGGCGCGGTAGGAGCCGAGATCGTCGAAGTCCATGGTGCCGCGCATTAGTAGCGCATCGCGGACCGCGTTCTTGATCCGCGCTGTCGGGACAAGACCGCCCACAGCTTGGCCGACACGATCGGCTTTCGCATGAAGATGATCGCCGCCGGCTACGAGGACGGCAGCGACGCGAACTGGCTGCGCTCCGATGCCTTCTTCAAGATGGCCCAGGATGCGCTGCCGTCGGGTTGGGATCTGGCCTCCCAATCGACCATGTACCGGCTGGAGAACCTGCCCAGCGTGCGGGAACTGGTCGCCATAGGCGGGCGATGGGCGACCTCTATTGCGCCTCTTTGGCGGGCTCGCCCTCCACTGGATCGTTGTTTCGGCACGAGAATGCCGCAAACTGGCGGCCGTTCTTGAGCAAGTTCGATAACCTACGGCCGCGATCAAGGCTGTCGCGGTCACAGGGCCGATGCCTTAGCTTTCCAAGCCGCTGACATAATTCGCTGTTGCGAAAGAACTGCCGAACCCGGCGATCATAGGATGCAATGCGTTTGTCCAATTCGGCCAACTCCGTTTGCACTTCTCGTATCAGCACCCGCACCAATTCATTGAGACATCGTCGCTGCTCCCCGTAATATCAACAACGGCCCGCGGGCATTGCTTGGTTAGAAGCCCACGAACCTGATTGATGAGCTTGACCCGATCTGCAACCAGACGGCTGCGAATGCGATGATCCGCTTGAATTGCCAATTGATCGGCTGATTCGGTGAAACAAAACGCATCGTCGGCCGGCCAGCGGCTTCGCAAATCGCGTCAGCGTCATTCCGGTCATTCTTGTTGGACTTGACGTATGGTGTCACGAACTGAGGCTGATCAGCCGAACCTCATGGCCGAGATCGGAAAGCACCTTGCCCAATAATGCGCTCCGTTCGATGCCTCCATGCCGACCAGACATCGTGGCAGATTGGCGAGGAAGCGGGCTACCGCATCGCGGCGTAGCGTTTTTGCGCACGACGACTTTCCCGTGGCAGTCGACACCGTGAACTTCGAAGACTTATTTCGCTAGATCCAGACCTATTCGAACGATCTGCATGAGATCCTCCTTCGCTGCAGTTGGCGGTCGAGATTTCACCTCGCTTGGAGGGCGGGGTCCGTACCATTGGCCTTTAGCCAAGTGCATTTTTCAGACGGCTGATCACGCGGGAACGGGTGCGGCGCAACGGATTATCGCGCCGCACCGGGCTTTCAAGGAGCTTATATAAGGGGTGTCAAGGCTGGCTCCCCTTTTTTGGTCCGTTGGTTTGCGGTATCCATTTTCTGAGCCCGATTGCATGATGCGGCTCGTTCCCCGAGCCAGATCCAGTTCTCGTGGATCTCCACCGCCAGTGCCCGAACCAGCCGCAGACAGCTCTGCTGGCTGGGGAAGATGCCGACGACCAGGGTACGCCGCTTGATCTCCTGGTTGAGCCGCTCCAGCATGTTCGTCGACTTCATGTGATTGTGATGCGGCAGCGGCAGTGCCCGTAACAGCGCTGCCAGACTGCCTCGCGCAGGACTTCCCGGATCGCTGGCCTGAGCCCGGATGGCCGTCGGAGACGACAAACTCGACGCCGGCGAGCCCGCGCTGCTTAAGCCCTGCCACCAACGCACGCCAGTTCGAATGGCTTTCCCGGCTGACGGTCGGCAGGACGTCGTGCTGCGAGATGCTCATCCGGGTTTCCAGCTCGTCCTGGAAAGCGCGACGCTTTGCACCCCGTTCGGCTTTTCCGTCGACGCGATCTGGCTCGCCGATCGGATGAGGCAGCAGTTGAATGCGTTCGAATGCCTCAATGCTCTTCACACGACTGGACAACTTTCCGACAGCCTGTTTCCGCCCGACGCGCCCGGCAGCCGCCTGCACTTTGTCCTCCAGGCGCTCGACGGCTCGCTCGGAGGTGCATCGCACCAAGAAATCGCAGCGGCCTTGTTGGGCTGGCAACGCGTCCATGCCTGCTGGACGGATCCGCGCAACACCTTCGCGATCGCATCCGCAGTACCGTCCGGCGCGGTCACCTCCTCATGGATCGTGGATATCGAGACTTCCTCGCCTGAAGGTGGTCGGAAGGGTCACCCTGGGGACCGTCAACGCGTGAACAGTTCCTTGTATCCGGTCGTAACCATCCAATTCGCCCGATCGAGATGGCTGCGAACCGCCTTTCGGGCACGGTCAGGTTCTCGCACCGGATCGATGCCGAGGACGAGCAGCGCCATCTCCTCTTCGCTGGCATCGTCGGCGGAGGCGTCGATAATCCTCAGATAGACCTTAAAATGCTGCCTGTCATAGCTCGTGAGGCTCTCCGACCAGGGGGCTTCGTCGCGCAGTGTTGAGCTTTGAGTCCCGTCGGTTCCCGTTGATTGATTCATGTCTGCCGCGAACCTCGCATGTTGATCGCTGGATTCAAGGAAGCATATCCCAAAATGGGATAATCCGGAACCGGGATTAGTCGCTGAGCCGGTCTTTACTTGACCGGTTCACCTACATGCCCAAATCGCTTCGAACTCCCCGCCACCAGCGGTTTCTGGCCCAGCTGATATCGCTGCGCAAGGCCAAAGGCCTGACCCAGGCGCAGGTGGCTGAGAAACTTGGTCGGCCGCAATCCTTCGTGGCGAAGTATGAGGGTGGAGAGCGGCGTCTCGACATCATCGAGTTTCTCGACGTAACTGCGGTGCTTGGCGCTGATCCGTGCGAGATTCTATTGAGCCTCCGGAC
>NZ_RZOL01000291.1:0-7743 GCF_004022985.1 Mesorhizobium sp. M7A.F.Ca.ET.027.02.1.1
GGCCGACGCTGAACGCGTGCGATCCGGCCCTGACCGCCGGCGGCTCGAGCGGCGGCGCGGCGGTGGCGCTGGCGCTCGACATGGTGCCCGTCGCCGATGGCAGCGACTTCGGCGGCTCGCTGCGCAACCCGGCCGCCTGGAACAATGTTTTTGGCTTCCGCCCGTCGCAAGGACTTGTTCCCGGCGGACCGGATATAGAGATCTTTCATGCGCAGATGGGCGTCGACGGGCCGATGGGCCGCAACGTCCGTGACATGGCACTGCTGCTCGATGTGCAGGCCGGTTACCACCCGCACGCGCCATTGTCCTACGAGAAACCCGGCTCGTTCCTCGAAGGGCTTGGAATACCGGCAACTGCTGGCCGCATCGCCTGGCTCGGTGACCTCGGCGGTCATCTGCCGGTTGAAACAGGCATTCTCGGTCTGTGCGAGGCGGCACTCGGCCGCTTTGCGGAAGCATCCTTCGCGACTGAAGCGTTGCTGCCGGATTTCGATTTCGAAGCGCTGTGGCAGGCCTTCGTGACGCTGCGCCAGGCCAGCAGCGGCTGTGCGCTCAAGACCCACTATGACGATCCCGCGAAGCGCCGCCTGCTCAAGCCGGAAGCCATCTGGGAAGTGGAGAACGCAATGCGGCTGACGGCGCCACAGATCCGCGCCGCCTCCGTGACCCGGACATCCTGGCATCGCACGCTGCTGTCGATCTTCGATCGCTATGATCTGATTGCGCTGCCGACCGCGCAGGTCTTCCCCTTCGATGTCGATACGCATTGGCCGCGTGAGGTCGCCGGACGCGCAATGGACAGCTATCACCGCTGGATGCAGGTTTCCGCCTTCGCGACCTTGGGCGGCTGCCCGGCGGCCAACGTGCCGGTCGGCTTCGACGATAGGGGCCGACCGATGGGCATGCAACTGATCGGCCGGCCGCGCGGCGACCTCGCCGTGCTGAAGGCGGCGGCGGCCTATGAGGCAACGCTGCCTTGGCAGACCGGCGCCTGAACCGGGCGGACTGGCGTGTCGCAGGGCGCTAGTTAGCGGCTTGCACCGGCTGCGCTGCTATGCATTGATTGTCCTCAAGCCGCGCCGCATCGGCGGCATTCCTGGGGAAAAATTATGTCGCTGGAACTCTACGCCGCCTATGTCCTGGCTTGCATCGTCATTATCCTGGTGCCGGGCCCAACGGTCACGCTGATCATCGCCAACAGCATCCGCCATGGCTCCCGCGCCGGTCTCGCCAATGTCGCCGGCACGCAGGCAGGGCTTGCCGTGATGATCGCCATCGTCGGCATCGGCCTCAACACACTGATCTCGGGCATGGGCCACTGGTTCGAGTGGGTGCGGCTGATCGGCGCCGCCTATCTGATCTGGATGGGTGTGCAGATGTTCCGTTCCAAAGGCACGCTGAACGCCGATGGAACGGCCAGGAAACCGCGCGGCGGCTTCTTCCTGCAGGGCTTGCTGGTGGCGCTCAGCAATCCCAAGACGCTGATTTTCTTCGGCGCCTTCTTTCCGCAGTTCATTTCGCCGCAAGGCAACTACTCGCTGCAGATCGCCATCATGGGCCTGACCGCCATGATCTTCGCCGCCTTCTCGGATTCGACCTATGCGCTGGCCGCCGGCCGCGCCGGGCGCCTGCTGTCGGCCGGCCGCATCAAGCTTTTGTCGAGGATCAGCGGCAGCTTCATGGTCGGCGGCGGCCTGTGGCTGGCGTTTTCTAAGGCGAAGTAACAGCTCGCCGAGAGCCGGGACGAAAAGAGTTGCAGCGCCTTGGAATGGCAACAGATTGAAAGTGTGCTCTCTCACCACCACATGAATATGTGTTGAGGGACTCATGTCTGTCTTTTGGACTTGGAATGGTTTGAAGAGGAACGCGCCTGGCGTGATACTCTTTATCGGTGCGTTTGCGATTATGATCATGTCGGCGGCAAATAAATGGGCCAACGACGCCAGCCCGATCCGATCGGTCGACACATTCGACGCAAACGTCGAAAGTGTCCAGTTGGACCATGGCCGCGGCATATATCTGGTTTCTATCGAGAACGGTTCGTCTGTCCTTATCGATGACGATCGCCCGCATCTGATCGGCTCGCGCACAAGCATTGAACGCGTCACGCGCGACAATGGCTTCGTCTTCTACCGATTCGTGAATTGAACCATGGCGACAGCATTTTCTCTCAAAAACCGCCTGCTTCTGTTTCAGGCAGAATACTGCGATGCGGTTATTGGTGTCACTTTCTTCTGCACACTGCCTCTGGCGGCGCTGATCCCAATTGCGATGAACCAGGACAATCCGGTTGTGGCAACTCAGCGTGTGATGGGCACCGTCGAGTATGTCAGGTTAATGCCCATCAATCCGAAGATGGCCGCCGGGCGTGGGCTGTATTACACATACGACGTCCGCCTTGATGGCAGCAACGCGGTGACATCCATCGACGATGAAGTGGGGATGCCGCACCTCGTCGGTTCGGTCATCCCCATCGAGCGGCAACATCATAAGCGCGGCGGAGACACCTATCGGTTTCTCAATCGGTGAAGACGCGTGCTCACAAGTTCAGTTCTGTTCTGACGATCAGTTAAGCCGCCCCAACCTATCCACCAGCAACGCGAAAAAACCGTCATGGTCGATGTCGCGCATCACCATGGCGTTCTTTGGCCGCTTGGTGACGCCCCACCAGTCGATCACTGTCATGCCCATGGTCAGTTCCGAGGCGGTTTCCACGCTGACGTTGCAGTTGCGGCCCTTGAACAGGTCAGGCTTCAACAGATAGGCGATGACGCAGGGGTCGTGCAGCGGGCCGCCGTCGGTGCCGTATTTCTCCTCGTCGAAGCGCTCGAAGAATTCCAGCATCTCGGCGGTGGCGGTGCCGACCTTGGTGCCGAGCGCGCGGAAGGTTTGCGTGCGCTTGGCGGTGGTCAGCGCCTTATGGGTGACATCGAGGGGCATCATCACGATCGGAATACCGGATTTGAGCACGACATCGGCGGCCTGCGGATCGACATAGATGTTGAATTCCGCGGTCGGGGTGACATTGCCGCCCTCGAAGAAGCCGCCGCCCATCAGCACGATTTCCTTGATGCGCGGTGCAATGCGCGGCTCGCGGATCAGCGCCAGCGCAATGTTGGTGAGCGGGCCGAGCGCACAAAGCGTGATCGTGCCGCTTTCTTCCCCCATCAGCGTCTCGACGATGAAATCGACCGCGTACTGGTCCTGCAGCTTCATCGTCGGTTCGGGCAATTGCGGTCCGTTGAGGCCGGTCTTGCCATGCACTTCCTCGGCGGTGACCAATTCGCGCATCAGGGGCCGGATGGCGCCGGCATAGACCTTGATGTCCGGGCGGCCAGCCAACTCGCAGATCTTTCGGGCATTCTTTTCGGTAAGCTTCAGCGGCACGTTTCCGGCAACGGCTGATATGCCGACGATCTCCAGTTCGGAGCTGCCGAGCGCCAGCAATATGGCGACGGCATCATCCTGACCGGGATCCGTGTCGATGATGATCTTGCGTGATTGGGGCATTTCAATTCCTTGTTTGGCGAGGTCGTGGGCTTGAACCGATCCGATCGAAACATCCAAATGACGCCGAAGCGGTCGCGAACTGCCATGTCGAACCGCTCGACCGGGAAAGACAATTCCCGACCTGCGCGCTTCTCCTTGCATCTGCTCGCCGTTTCAAGCGCCATGTGGGTCATTCCTGTGAGTCCACGCCTGGTCTTTTTGAGCGGGTCTGTTGACGGCTTGAACTTGGTCGCGGGGCGGACCATATCAAGGCCATCGGGAAAAATGCCATCTGGGTTTTTCCACTTTATGTCGCTCTTGAGAGGACAGTGTAACATGAGCCGAATGACGCCCTTTTCCAGCCCGCTTCTCCTTGGTTTCGACGCCATGGAAAAGACCCTGGAACGCCTGGCGAAATCCGGCGACAGCTACCCTCCCTACAACATCGAACGCCTCAGCGGCGCCGACGGCAAGACCGAAAGGTTGCGCATCACATTGGCGGTCGCCGGTTTCGCCGAAAGCGATCTCGATGTCACCACGGAGGAAAACCAGTTGGTCGTGCGCGGCCGTCAGACCGACGACACCGAGCGCGAATTTCTTCATCGCGGCATCGCCGCACGCCAGTTCCAGCGCTGTTTCGTGCTGGCCGACGGCATGCGGGTGATCGCGGCGGAGTTGAAGAACGGTCTTTTGTCGATCGACCTCGATCGGCCTGAGTCCGAACGGCTGGTACGGAAAATAAACATATCGGTGAAAGACTGATCTTTACCACTGCATCGGCCGGAAATCGGCTCCGACTTTCCGAAAGCACGATGCAGCAAATTGAAATGGCTCTCATGCGGGATGGCCTTGAGCGGCGTCCTCGCGCCAAGGAGGCTTTGAAATGACCAGAACTGAAAACATCACCATGACCAATGGCGAATTCGCTCATCTCGGCGAAGGCTCGGTCGCTTATCTCAGAAAGGTCTCGAGCGACGAATTGCTCGGCCGTTTCCCCAATCTTGGCGAAATCGCCCCCGGCATGGAACTGTGGGCCTTGTTTGCCGCCAATGGCCAGCCGATCCTGCTTTCCGATGCGCGTGACCGCGCTCTGGCCGGCGCCATGGAAAACGACCTGACCACGGTCGCCATTCACTGAGAGCGATTCCGGCTGAAACGGAAAAGGGCCGCCCATGGCGGCCCTGTGGCGATATCATCCTCGAAGTTCAGGCCGCGTGCGAAGCCTGGGTGTCCGATAAAAGCGCGTGGATAGCGGCGGCGTCGCGCGTACCCCTGATCTTGGCCACCGTGTCGGCATCGCGCAGGACCCGCGCGATGCGCGACAGTGCCTTGAGGTGGTCGGCGCCCGCCCCTTCCGGCGCCAGCAGCAGAAACACCAGATCGACGGGCTGATCGTCCAGCGATTCGAAATCGACAGGCGTCTCCAGCCGGGCGAAAACACCTGCAATGCGCTTCACGCCGGCCAGCTTGCCGTGCGGGATGGCGATGCCGTTGCCGACGCCGGTCGAACCCAGGCGCTCACGCTGCAGGATGGTGTCGAACACCTCCCGCTCCGGAATGTCGGAAATCGCCGCTGCCCGTTCGGACAGCAGTTGCAGCAGCTGCTTCTTGGAGTTCGCCTTCAACGCCGGCAGTATCGCCGGAACGTTGATAAGATCGCTCAGATCCATGCTAGAAAATCCCTTGTTCGCCTGCCGTCACCAGTCCCCACCCCTCGTGCGGCCGGCTCTTATTGCCGTGCGACCCTTGTCGTCACCGTGCGACCCTTGTCGTCACCGTGCGACCTTTGTCGTCACGCTTGCGCGACCTTGGTCGTCGACGGGTCGATCCAGCCGATATTTCCATCGGGTCGGCGATAGACGATGTTGAGATGGTCGGTTCCCGCATTGCGGAAGACAACGACCGGGCTGTCCTTGGTGTCGAGCTCGATGACCGCCGACGCCACCGACATGGTCTTCAGCGTCATGGTTGATTCGGCGACGATGGCGGGCGCGAAATTCTCCGGAATGTCCTCGTCGTCATCGGCAAGCGGCGCCATCACCGTGTAGGCGATGTCCGTCGGCTGGCCGTTGGCGGCGCCCGAATTGTGCGATTTCAGCCTGCGCTTGTAGCGCCTCAGGCGGGTTTCCAGACGGTCCGCCGCCGCCTCGAAGGCAAGCGTCGGATCCTGGGCATCGCCGGTGGCCTGCAGCGAAGCGCCGGAATCCAGCCGGATCATGCAGTCCGCCGAATAGCGCGAGCCCGATTTGATGACCGTGACATGTCCGGCAAAGCCGCGATCGAAATATTTGCCGATCGCTTCGCCGACGCGATCATTGATGCGTGTCCGAAACGCATCGCCGATGTCCATGTGTTTTCCCGATATGCGCAGATTCATCTGAAAACTGACCTTCCTTGCTCAGGCTTCAAACTGGCCCGAGTTTATACTCGTGATCCGTGCGCACAAGCTTTGCGGCGTCACTTGCGCCGATTTTAAATCCAAACTTTCCGGTTGATCACAAGCCGCCCTTTGACCGTCCCGAGGCCAACGTCGTGACGGACCATCCGCATGCAGGCTTCTAGCCCTTCTCATGCGGGCGGGCTTCTAGCCACTTCACCGCGGCTTGTCAATGAAGTGCCGGCCTGTGGAAAATCGACCCGCTCAGCGCCCGGCGCTAGCCATCGCCCGTTTCTCGCGTCGGCGCTGCACCGAAGAGGGGATATTCATGCCTTCTCGGTACTTGGCGACCGTACGTCTTGCAATGTCGACGCCACTTTCGCGCAACATGTCGACGATCGCGTCGTCGGAAAGCACGTCGACGGGTTTTTCCTCGTCGATCAACTGCTTGATGCGGTCACGCACGGCTTCCGAGGAATGCGCATCGCCGCCGCCCGACGCGGCGATCGAGGCGGTGAAGAAGTAGCGAAGCTCGAACACGCCGCGCGGCGTCAGCATATATTTGTTGGCTGTGACCCGGCTGACCGTCGATTCGTGCATGCCGATGGCGTCGGCCACCGTGCGCAGATTGAGCGGCTTCAGCTGGCGCACGCCATGGACGAGGAAGGCATCCTGCTGGCGAACGATTTCCGAGGCGACCTTGAGGATGGTCTTTGCCCGCTGGTCGAGGCTGCGCGTCAGCCAGTTTGCATTCTGCAGGCATTCGGCCAGAAAATCCTTTTCCGCCTGGTTCTTGGCCTGCGGTGAGACCTGGGCGAAATAGATATGGTCGACCAAAACCCGCGGCAGCGTTTCGGCATTGAGTTCGACCGTCCAACTGCCGTCATTGGCCGCGCGCACCTCGACATCGGCGACGATCGCGTCGCTGGCGCCGCCCGAAAACGCCATGCCCGGTCGGGGATCGAGCGCCCGGATCTCCGCCAGCATGTCGAGCAGATCCTCCTCGTCGACACCGCATATCCGTTTCAATGCATGAAAGTCACGTCGTGCCAGGAGTTCGAGATTGGCGACCAGCGCCTTCATCGCCGGATCGAGCCGGTTGCGCACCGCAAGTTGCAGCGACAGGCATTCGGCCAGGTCGCGGGCAAACAGGCCAGCCGGCTCGAAGGCCTGACACACCGCCAGCACCTTCGCCACGGCAGCGGCATCCGCACCGAGACGAGCGGCGATCTCGGCCAGGTCGGCACGCAGATAGCCGGTCTCGTCAAGGCCGTCGGCGAGTTCGGCGGCGATCAGCCGTGCAGCCGGATCGGCGAAGGCTAGCGCCACCTGTTCACCGACATGGTCGCGCAACGTGATCGCAGCAGTCGCCATATCGCCGGCGTCAAACCACTCGGATGAGGAACCCGCGCCATTGCCCGAAGCCGATTTCCATTGTGCCGTCAGGTCGGGACCGAGCCGCTCGCTGGTCCCCGGGTCGTCGGGGAACAGGTTTTCCAGCGACGTGTCGAGCTTGTCCGAGATCGCCTCGGCGCTCCACTGCGTCTCGTTTTCGAACCAGTCGCCTTCGGCGGTGGCTTGCGGCTCCGCCTCGATCTTCTGCGCCTGGTCGCTGGCGGCATCGTCCTGCGGCTCGGCGCGCTCCAGCAGCGGATTGCGCTCGATTTCCTCGTCGATGAAATGCTCAAGCTCGACATGGGTGAACTGCAGCAGCCGAATCGACTGCATCAGCTGCGGCGTCATCACCAGCGACTGCGATTGTCGTAGCTGTAGTTTGGCCGCCAACGCCATGGTTCGGTTTCAAACGCCTCGTCTACGCATCCCGACTTCCGGGCAAGAATTTTGCAGCCGGCCATAAAAACTGGCCCGGCTTTTGC
>NZ_RZOL01000292.1:0-7739 GCF_004022985.1 Mesorhizobium sp. M7A.F.Ca.ET.027.02.1.1
GGAGATGGGTGTTTTCTACCTGCAGCCGACCCTGCAGTTCGACGCGCGCTGGCTGCGTGTTTCCGGCAAGGAAGTGGGCTCGGTTGCCGCCTTCAACTTCGACGGCAGCGCCAACATGTATTATTCGGCGACGCCGGCTTTCGAGATCGGTACCGACATTGCACTCAGCGACATTGCCAGCCTTCGCGTCTACGGCAAGGCTGGCGTGGAGTTTTCCGACAAGGAGTGGGAAATCGAAGGTCGCTTCGCGGCGGCGGAGAATCTGCCTGGCAACCCCGCATTGCACTTGACGGAGGCCGTCGATTCGCCGCTCTATCGGGTCGGCGCCGGCCTTGAGCTGAACGGCGTCAATGGCGTCGGCATGTCCGTCAGATATAATGGCGCCTTCGGCGAAACGGTTAAACAGAACGCGATCAGCGCGTCTCTCAAGGTCAGTTTCTAGCTGGTCCGAGGCGGAGCCGGGCGGGAGGGATCTTGATGAGGAAGTACGCGTATTTCGTGGCGATGCTGGGTGTTGCCTGCACCGTCGGCGTGGCGGCCGTGGCGGCGCAAACCAAGAGCGACAAGGCGGTCGCGGCACCCGCTGCCGCGGATGCGCCGCAGTTGCCCGGCGGCGCGTCGGCACTGTCTGAAACCCACGGCGACTGGACGGTCAATTGCCAGATATCGGGCACGGCCAAGACCTGCAGCCTGTCGCATCAGCAATTCAACAAGCAAAGCAATCAGCGGCTGCTGGCGATCGAGCTGTCGAGCAAGACCGGCGAGGATGCCACGGGCACGCTTGCGTTGCCGTTCGGCCTGGCGCTGGCCAAGGGGGTCAGCCTGACCATCGACGATCAGAAGCTGGACGGCAGCCTGGCGTTCAACACCTGCCAGGTCGTCGGCTGTCTGGTGCCGGTGGTGTTCGATGCGACTGTCACGCCGCTGCTGAAATCAGGCACCACACTGAAGATCGACGCT
Source organism: Mesorhizobium sp. M7A.F.Ca.ET.027.02.1.1 (assembly GCF_004022985.1). NCBI lineage: Bacteria > Pseudomonadati > Pseudomonadota > Alphaproteobacteria > Hyphomicrobiales > Phyllobacteriaceae > Mesorhizobium > Mesorhizobium sp. M7A.F.Ca.ET.027.02.1.1. Next base: position 961 of record NZ_RZOL01000292.1, read on the forward strand.
TTCGCGGCAGATACCGGACAAGCGGTGAACTTTTCCATTCCGCTCAACGGCTTCGCCGGCGCGCTTGCCCGGACCGCGCAGCTTTTGACCAATTGATGTAGAGCCGCAGGACTTAAAGCGCTGCCTGAATGTCGTCTCGCGGCAGGGCAGTGCGTCACTGCCTCAGAACGTCTCTGCGTCGGTTCAAACGATGATGGTTTTAAGCCTTTCGGCGATCAAGGCGGCGAGCCGCGCCGCCACATCGTCCTTGCTCATCTCCGGCCATTCCTCGACGCCAGCCTTTGACACGATCCGCACCCGGTTGCGATCGCCGCCCATCACGCCCGAAGAACCGACGCCGCTTCCCTGCGACACGTCGTTGGCGACGATGAGATCGGCGCCTTTTTTCTTGAGTTTGGCCTCGGCGTTGCGCAGGAGATCCTGCGTCTCGGCGGCGAAGCCGATAACCAGGCCGGGTCGCTGGCTGTGATGGCCGACGCCGGCGAGAATGTCGGGATTTTCGACCATGCGCAGCACCGGCGGCCCTTCGCCGGCGACCTTTTTGGTCTTCTCACCGGCTGAATTCTCGGTTCGCCAGTCGGCAACGGCGGCGACGAACACCGCCGCGTCTGCGGGCAGGAGCTGTTCCACCGCGTCGCGCATCTCTCGCGCACGTTCGACATGGATGGTCTTCACGCCAGCCGGATCGGCAATGCCGACAGGACCGGAGACGAGGTGCACATCGGCGCCGAGCCTGGCCAGTGCTGCCGCTATGGCATGGCCCTGCTTGCCGGACGAACGGTTGGCGATGTAGCGCACCGGGTCGATGGGCTCATGCGTGGGGCCGGAGGTGACGATGATCCTGCGCCCCGACAGCGGCTTCGGGCCGACGTCGAGCAGTGCCTCGATCGCGGCGACGATCTCCAGCGGCTCGGCCATGCGGCCTTCGCCGGCTTCATTGCTTTCGGCCATCTCGCCCCTGGCCGGACCGACGAAGGTGACGCGGTCTTTCTGCAGCGTCGCGCGGTTGCGGCGGGTGGCCGGATGCGCCCACATTCTGGGGTTCATGGCCGGCGCCATCAGCACCGGCTTGTCGGTGGCGATGAGCACCGTGGAGGCCAGATCGTTGGCGTGGCCATTGGCGAGCTTGGCCATCAGGTCGGCGGTGGCGGGCGCCACCACCAGCAGATCGGTCTCTCGCGACAGCCTGATGTGGCCGACATCGTGCTCGTCCTGGCGGTCGAACAGTTCGGTAAAGACATGGTCGGCGGAGAGCGCGCCGGCCGACAGCGTGGTGATGAATTCCTGCGCGGCCGATGTCATGACCACCCGAACCGCGGCCCCGCGCTCGCGCAGCCGGCGGATGAGATCGAGCGCCTTGTAGGCGGCGATGCCGCCGCCGATGATGAGCAGGATGCGCTTGCCGGAGAGGCTCATGCCCAAGACCAGTTCTTATCGAGTGTCATGCCGGCTTCAGCGCCGGTTCGATATCGGTATGGATGAAATCATTGCCCTTGAAAAGCAGCGGCAGGTTTCGCGTCCTGGCGAGAGCGTAGGAAAAACAGTCGCCCATGTTGAGTTTGGCGGGATGGCCAGTGCCGCGGCCATAGAGGGCATAGGCTTCAATGCCGGCCTGTGCATGTTCGGCAGTGAGAGCGACGATCGTGACTTTCAGTCTTTCTAGAAGGCCTCTCAACTCAGCTGTGCCGGCCGCCCCATAACGTCCGACGACGACCGTGCCACATTCCATCAGGGTCGCGGCGCTCATAAACATCAGCTGATTTCCGGCGAGGCGCTGGGCTATCACCGGTGCATCAGGCTCCTGCTTGAGGATGGCCAAAATCGCGGAGGTGTCGATCACCACAGTCAGTCCTCCTCGATGAAGGACCAGAGCTCATCCGTTAGTTTTTTCTGGTCGAAGTCCACTTTTCGCAATCGTCGACCGAATTCGAGGATTTCCTCTGCCGTGACGACATCGTCGTCGTGCTTGTTGACTGCCGCTACATCCTTCAACAACAGGGTTCTTGCCTCCTGCTCCATTGACACGCCATGTCTGGCGGCCTGCTCGCGCAGCCTTTGCTTCAAATCCTCGTCGAGATTGCGGATCGTTAGGGTGCCCATGGCTATTCCTGCATTCTTGCGATTGATTGATCCTTGGGTTTTTCCCCAGATGCCAAACCCGTTCGGTCGAACCCTTTTGTGGTCGGCAGCCCAACGGATGCGGCGAGCACGTCCCGCGCTTCCTGCTCCATGGAAACGCCCCGCGCGGCGCCGCGCTCGCGTAGCCGCCGCATGACATGGTCTTCCAGATTGCGGACGGTAATCCTCGCCATATGCACACTCCTACGTAGAATATAGCGATCTCGATTTCCGACTGCAATGACAGCATTGCTGTCATTGCCTGCACTCAGATCAACTTCCAGGCGATATAAACCAGCGTCAACGCAATCACCCAGAGTGCCCAGCGGCTGTAGCGCGCCTCGGCCTTGCCGATGGCGTCGGCGGTGGTCTCGTCGAAGCGCAGGCCGTGCTCGGCCATCAGGTCGATCTCGCGCGACAGCCGGTCGGTGCGCGCCGCAAGCTCGGGCACCTGACGGGCCAGCGTGAGCAGCGCCCTGGCGCCGTCTCGCACATCGATCATCATGCCACGCGGCCCAAGATTGCCTGATATCCAGTCGCCGACCACCGGCTCGGCCGTCTTCCACATGTTGAAGGCCGGGTCGAGCGTGCGCGCCACGCCCTCGACCACCACCATGGTCTTCTGCAACAGGATCAATTCGGGCCGCGTCGCCATGTCGAAGAGTTCGGTGACCTCGAACAGCAGCGTCAGAAGCTTGGCCATCGAGATGGTCTCGGCCGGCTGGCCATGGATCGGCTCCCCGATCGCCCGGATCGCCTGCGCGAAGGCTGCGACATTGTGCTGGCGCGGCACATAGCCGGCCTCGAAATGGACCTCGGCGACACGCAGATAGTCGCGCGTGATGAAGCCGTAGAGAATTTCGGCGAGGAAGCGGCGCTCCTTCTTGCCGAGCCTGCCGGCAATGCCGAGATCGACGGCAACGATGGTGCCGTTTGCCTCGACGAACAAATTGCCCGGATGCATGTCGGCATGGAAGAAGCCGTCGCGCAGGGTGTGGCGCAGGAACGACTGGATGAGGTTGGCTGCGATCGCCTTCAAATCGTGGCCGGCGGCTTCCAGGCCGGCAATGTCGTTCATCTTGACGCCGTCGACCCACTCCATGGTCAAGACGTCGCGGCCGGTGCGCTCCCAGTCGACGGACGGCACGCGAAAGCCGGGGTCGTCCCTGGTGCTTTCGCCGAGTTCCGAGAGAGCCGCCGCCTCGAGGCGAAGATCCATCTCGATCTTGGTGGTCTGCGCCAGCGTCTGGGTGACCTCGACCGGCCGCAGCCGGCGGGACGAGGGGATGTATTTCTCCTGCAGGCGAGCGGCGAGGAAATAGCTTTCGAGATCCTGGAAGAAACGGCGGCGCACGCCGGGCCGGATCACCTTGACCGCCACCTTGGTGGCAATGCCGTCATGGACAGCGTCGGCGGCATGGACCTGGGCGATGGAGGCGGCGGCGACCGGGTCGCCGAATTGCGTATAGAGATCGCCGATCTTGCGCCCGAGCGAAGCCTCGATCGCCTCGATGGCCTCGGCCCGGGGGAAGGTGTGCATCTTATCCTGCAACGTGGCGAGATCGAGCGCCATGTCGTTGCCGACGACGTCGGGCCGTGTCGCCAGGAACTGGCCGAGCTTTACATAAGATGGACCGAGCCGGACGACCGCCTTGGCCAGCCGGTCGCTGCGCTCATAGGCCAGCGCGCGGCGGCGGGTGAACAGCCGCGCCATCCGCCATCCGAACTTCGGCAGGCCGGACAGTTCCTCACCCGGCAGAGCGGCGACGACACCCTCGCGGACCAGCACCCAGCCGGCCCTTACGAGCCGGAATCCTGCACTGACATTGCTCATGGCAGCGCCAATCCTGCCGGCTCTTTGAACCGGCATAGCACGTGTAGATTGTGAGAAATGCGGTCCGGCTTCAAAGCTTCCAGCCCGAATGAAGCGCTGCAATACCGCCGGAGTAGTTGCGGAAGGAAACGCGGTCGAAGCCGGCGCGGGAAATCATCGTCGCGAAATTCTGCTGATTGGGAAACCTGGCGATCGATTCGACCAGATAGGAATAGGGTTCGCCGTCGCCAGTGACCATCTTGCCGATCTTTGGAATGGCGTTGAACGACCAGGCTTCGTAGGCCTTGTCGAGAAGCGGCATCTCGACCTCGGAAAACTCCAGGCACAGGAAGCGCCCGCCGGGCTTCAGCACGCGAAACGCTTCGCCCAAGGCCACCTCGATGCGCGGCACGTTGCGGATGCCGAAAGCGATGGTGTAAGCGTCGAATGTGGCATCGGCAAAGGGCAGTTCCTCGGCATTGGCCTCGACGAAATCGGTGTTGCCGGACAGGCCCTTCTTTTCGGCCCGGTCGCGGCCGACGGCCAGCATCGAGCCATTGATGTCGAGCACGGTGGCATGGGCATTGCCGTGGCTGGCATCGACGATGCGGAAGGCGATGTCGCCGGTGCCGCCGGCAACGTCCAGCACGCGCCAGCCGATCCTTTTGGGAGGATTGAGCCAGGTGACCATGGCGTCCTTCCACAGCCGGTGCAGGCCGGCCGACATCAGATCGTTCATCAGGTCGTAGCGGTTGGCGACCTTGTGGAAAACATCGTTGACCAGGGACTGCTTGTCTCCAGCCCCGACACGCTTGAAACCATAGGAGGTTTCCATGCCGCCCGCGGCCGTGGTTCTCTCAACTGACATTTTTTTGATCCGTCATAAAACCGGCGGGACCATAGCCGATCGATGGTGCGGGCGCTATTGTTTAAGGCGCGGTGTTCAGCCGCGCTTCCAGGTGGCGGGTTTTCGAGACCTGGACGGATCGACGGGATGGTTGAATGCCTTTGAAAGCGGAACTGCACTGCCACATCGAAGGGGCAGCGGCGCCCGAACTCGTCATCCGCCAGGCGCAGAAATACGGCAAGGACACCTCGCCCTATATCCAGAACGGTTCCTTCGTCTGGCATGATTTCACCTCCTTCCTGGCGGCTTATGATTTTTCCGCCGATCTGTTCCGGACCGAGGAGGACTATGCGCGGCTGGCCGACCATTATCTGACCAGTCTCGCTCGCGACGGCGCCATCTATTCCGAGGTGTTCACCTCGCCGGACCACGCGAAAAAGGCCGGCCTGTCGCCCAAGGCCTATACCGATGCGCTCGGCGAAGGCATGGCCCGCGCCAAGGCCAAGACCGGCATCGAGGGCCGCATGATCGTCACCGGCGTGCGCCATGTCGGCGTCGAGTCGATCGAGCAGGCGGCGCGCTTCGCGGCGCGCTGCGGGCATCCGCTGGTCACCGGTTTCGGTGTCGCCGGCGATGAGCGCATCGGCGATATGGAGGACTATGTCAGGGCTTTCGAGATCGCCCGCGAGGCCGGGCTCGGCATCACCATCCATGCCGGCGAATTGACGGGCTGGGAGACGGTCCAGGCGGCGCTCGATCATATCCGTCCGTCCCGCATCGGCCATGGCGTGCGCGCCATCGAGAACCCGGACCTCGTCCGGCGCATCGCCGACGAGGGCGTCGTGCTGGAATGCTGCCCCGGTTCCAACATCGCGCTCAAAGTGTTCGACAGTTTCGCCGATCATCCATTTCCGGCCCTGCAGGCGGCCGGCTGCAAGGTGACGCTCAATTCCGACGATCCGCCCTATTTCTGGACCTCGCTGAAGCGGGAATACGACATTGCCGCCGAGCATTTCTCGATGAACGAAAAGGCGCTGGCCGCCGTCACCCGCACCGCCATCGAAGCCGCTTTTGTCGATAGAAAGACGAAGACCGCGCTTCTTGCCCGGTTGAACAGCGCGGCACGCTGATTTCCGCCGACAAAGCTGTGGTCGGTGCGGGCCAGCGGTTCCTTGGCCGGCGCATTGCCGCTAGGGTTCGCTCAGGCAGCTTGAAGCGCGGCGCGTCCGAAAGGGCCATGCGCGCATTTTCGGGCGCAGGCATCAGGAGAACACCATGCAGGGCGTCACCGTCGTCGACCACCCGCTTGTCCAGCACAAGCTGACCATCATGCGCAAGAAGGAAACCTCGACGGCCGGCTTTCGCCGGCTGCTGCGCGAAATCTCGCTGCTGCTAGGCTACGAGGTCACCCGCAACCTCGAACTGACGACGACGACCATCGAGACGCCGATGGAAACCATGGAAGCGCCGACGCTTGAGGGCAAGAAGCTGGTCTTTGCCTCCGTGCTGCGCGCCGGCAACGGCTTGCTGGAAGGCCTGCTCGACCTGGTTCCGGCGGCCCGCGTCGCCCATGTCGGTCTCTACCGCGATCACGAAACGCTGGAAGCGGTCGAATATTTCTTCAAGGCGCCGAGCGATCTCGCCGACCGGCTGGTGATCGTCGTCGATCCGATGCTGGCCACCGCCAATTCGGCGATCGCGGCGATCGACAAGCTGAAAGAGCGCGGCGCCACCAACATCCGTTTCCTTTGCCTGCTGGCGGCGCCCGAAGGCATCGAACGCTTTCTCAAGGCGCATCCGGACGTTCCCGTCTTCACCGCTTCGATCGACCGCCAACTCAACGAGAAGGGCTACATCATGCCCGGCCTCGGCGACGCCGGCGACCGCATGTACGGGACCAAGTAATACCAGGCAAAGTCACCTGGTGCGATTTACCAAACGTTTACGCAAAGGCGCGGTTTTGACGCGCGTTAAAGCGGCAAACACCATCCGGGTCTAACG
>NZ_RZOL01000293.1:0-7716 GCF_004022985.1 Mesorhizobium sp. M7A.F.Ca.ET.027.02.1.1
AGGCGACATCGTCGGCGATCTTGACGCCCTTGGCGTTCACCCATGGCCCCTTGCCGATGCGGTCGCGGGCGTCGGTGTCGCTGGTCGACAGATAGGCGGCCCAACTTTTGCCGGTGACGCCGGCGGCTTCCGCCAACGACGCGCAATGCGCGTCGGCGCCCTTGAGGCCGCCGAGGTCGGCACCCTTGCCGGAACCGACACTGGTGACGAAGAAGCTCATCTTGGCATCTTGCGAGTAAGCGGCGCCCGCGGCTGCGATCAGGGTGGCGGCGGTGGCGAGAAGCAGTTTACGCATGTCGGTCCTCCGGTTGGTCTTCGACGGGTTACATCAGAAGAAACGTTGCCGGAGGCCTGTTTAATCCCTACGCATGTCGCCTAAAAGTATGCAGTGGTTTTTGGGAAACCGACATGCGGCAAAAAAGGCTCTAATTTTATTCCGGCTGGCGATAGGCGACGAACCGATTGTGCTTGGCCTGGAAGATCAATCCGGTCTCTTTCAGGTCCGGGCTGGCCAGCGGCACGATGCGTTTGGCGATCTCGGAGGGATGCGGCAACGTCTCGGGATCTTCGCCCGGCACTGCTTGGGCACGCATGGCGGTGCGGGTGGCGCCGGGGTCGGCGGCATTGACCCGGAGCGGCAGGCTCTGCGTCTCATGCGCCCAGGAGCGCATCATCGTCTCCACCGCGGCCTTGGAAGCCGCGTAGGGTGCCCAGAAGGCGCGCGCCGAGTGCGCTGCGTTGGAGGACAGGATGATCGCTCGTCCAGCATCGGAGAGCCGCAGCAGGGGGTCGACGGAGCGGATCAGCCGCCAGGTCGAGGTGACGTTGATGGTCATCACCTTCTCGAAGGTTTTTGCTTCGACATGACCGATCGGCGAGATGACGCCGAGCACGCCGGCATTGGCGACGAGAATGTCGAGCTTGCCCCAGCGTTCGTGGATGGCGCCGCCCAGGCGGTCGATACCGGCCATGTCGGCGAGGTCGAGCGGCACCAGTGTCGCCTGGCCGCCGGCCGCCTTGATCTGGTCGTCGAGCTCTTCCAGCCCTCCGACAGTGCGCGCCACCGCAATGACATGCGCGCCGGCGGCAGCCAATTCCTTGGCAATGAAATAGCCGATCCCGCGCGAGGCGCCGGTGACGACCGCAACGCGGCCGGAAAGGTCGAGGGTCATGCGATGGATTCCGGGAATTTGACTAACGCTGATGACGGTCCGGCCTACGTCCCGCTCGTCGCCAGCAGCGACAGCGTGCGCACATTGTCGTGGCCTTCGAAGTCGAGCAGGCGGGTTGGATACTGGCCGGTGAAGCAGGCATCGCAGAATTGCGGCTGGTCGTTATCGCGGCTGGCCTCGCCGACCGCGCGGTAGAGCCCGTCAATGGTGAGGAAGCCGAGCGAATCGACGCGAATGAACTCGGCCATCTCCTCGATCGACATGCGCGATGCCAGGAGCTTCGATTTCTCCGGCGTGTCGACACCGTAGAAACAGGAGGCGCGTGTCGGCGGTGAGGCGATGCGCATATGCACCTCCTTGGCGCCGGCGTCGCGCACCATCTGCACGATCTTCTGGCTGGTGGTGCCGCGCACGATGCTGTCGTCGACCAGCACCACGCGCTTGCCCTCGATCATGCGGCGGTTGGCATTGTGCTTCAGTTTGACGCCCATGTGGCGGATCGAATCGCCCGGCTGAATGAAGGTGCGGCCGACATAATGATTGCGGATGATGCCGAGTTCGAAGGGAATGCCTGCAGCCTGGCTGAAGCCGATCGCCGCCGGCGTGCCCGAATCCGGCACCGGCACGACGATGTCCGCCTCGACCGGGCTTTCAACCGCCAGCTCGGCGCCGATGCGCTTGCGCACCTCATAGACGTTACGGCCTTCCACCGAGGAATCCGGCCGCGCGAAATAGACATATTCGAAGATGCAGAAGCGGGTCTTCTGCGGCTCGAAGGGGAACAGGCTCTCGATGCCCTTGGAGGTGACGACGACCATCTCGCCGGGCTTCAGGTCGCGAACGAAACGCGCGCCGATGATGTCGAGCGCGCAGGTTTCGGAGGCCAGGATCCAGGCGCCGTCGAGATCGCCGAGCACCAGCGGCCGGATGCCGAGCGGATCGCGGCAACCGATCATCTTCTTGGCCGTCATCGCCACCAGCGAGAAAGCGCCCTCGACCTGCCGCACCGCATCGATGAAACGCGAGTTGAGGTCGCGCTCCTTGCTGGTGGCGACGAGGTGCAAAAGCGTCTCGGTATCGGAGGTGGAGGAGAAGATCGCGCCTTGCTTCTGCAGCGCGCGCTGCACGGTCATGGCGTTGGTCAGATTGCCGTTGTGGGCGACGGCGAAGCCGCCATCGGCCAATTCGGCGAAAAAGGGCTGGATGTTGCGCATGCCGGCGCCGCCAGTCGTGGCGTAGCGGGTATGGCCGATGGCGCGGTTGCCTTGCAGGCTGTCGATGACGCGCTGCTTGGTGAAGGTGTCGCCGATCAGGCCGACATGGCGTTCGACATGGAACTGGCTGCCGTCGTAAGAAACGATGCCTGCCGCTTCCTGGCCACGATGCTGCAGCGCATGCAGGCCCAGTGTGACGATGGCTGCCGCGTCCTGCCGGCCGAAAATGCCGAACACACCGCATTCGTCGTGGAAATGGTCGTCGGCCTCGGCGGAAAGCACGTCGTCTGCGTCTGCCATCTTAAGCTCCGCTAAAATCGCCATATAATGCGGGTTCGCGCCGAAAGCAACGCGGGCCGTGCGGTCGTTCACACCATCGTCGGATCCTGACGCCGTTTTCGGCGTCAGTTTGCCGGCGCCGCCGGTGCCGGAGCGTTGTTGGCCGGAGGTGTTGCGTCATTGTCGTCAGGCGCTGGCGTGTTGGCATCGTCGCCGCCCGCCGGAGCATCCGCAGCCGGTGCGTCCGGAGCAGCTGGCGTCTCGGCGGCCGGCTGATTCGGATTGAGCTTCTTGAGAATCGCGTTTTCCGGATCCTCGGGCAGCAGGCTTTCGAGCTTGGCGCCGATCTGCTCCAGCAGCGGCCGCGACTTGGCCTCCGTGACCCAGGCCGGTGCCTTGGCGCCAGCCAGCCAGTTGAAGAACAGCAGGGCGACGGCGACGACCAGGATGCCGCGCGCGGCGCCGTAGAGGAAACCGAGCGTACGGTCGAGCGCGCCGATCCGCGAATCGATGATCCAGTCGGCGAGCTTCATGGTGATGACCGATACGACGATCAGCGCGACGATGAAGACGACGCCGGCGGCGGCCGCCATGGCGATCTTTTCATTCTCGATGTAGGGCGCGAGGTAAGGCACAACCGGCTTGTAGAAGAAGAACGCCGCCGCTGCCGCCGCTGCCCAGGAGACGACGGACAGGACTTCGCGCGAAAAGCCGCGAACCATGGCGAGCATCGCCGAGACCAGAGTGAAGCCGACGAGAATTCCGTCAAGCAGCGTAATCGGCATGTCTTTCGCCCCACTCCATGAGCCGCATTATAGCGCGGAACATCGGGCTCTGGGTCCGATGCTCTAATCTTCTTCGTCCACGCGGCTTCGGCGTGAGCCGGCTATGCGTGCCACGAGGTCGGCAAGCTCGGTCGGCTGGAAAGAACCGGCCCCGATCCCCCCGGCCAGTTCCCCGCTGCCCGAAGGCAGAACCGCGCTTCCAAAACCCAGCTTTTCGGCTTCCTTGAGGCGCTGTTGCGCATGCGCAACCGGCCTCACGGCGCCCGAAAGGCTGATTTCGCCGAAATAGACGCAATCGGCGGGAAGGGCAAGACCGGTGAGCGAGGAAACCAGGGCGGCCGCCACTGCCAGATCGGCCGCGGGCTCCGAAATCCGGTAGCCTCCGGCGACGTTGAGATAGACATCGTGGCTGCCGAAGCGCACCCCGCAATGGGCTTCGAGAACTGCCAGGATCATAGACAGCCGGGCGCCGTCCCAGCCGACGACGGCGCGGCGCGGCGTGCCGAGCGAGGAGGGTGCGACCAGTGCCTGGATCTCGACCAGCACCGGCCTTGTCCCCTCCATGCCGGCGAAAACCGCGGCCCCGGGCGATTTTGCATGGCGCTCGCCAAGGAAAAGCTCGGACGGATTGGCAACCTCGCGCAGGCCCTTGTCCGACATTTCGAAGACGCCGATCTCGTCGGTCGGTCCAAAACGGTTCTTCACCGTGCGCAGGATGCGATAGTGATGGCCGCCTTCGCCCTCGAAGTAGAGCACGGCGTCGACCATATGCTCGACGACACGCGGCCCCGCGATCTGGCCTTCCTTCGTGACATGGCCGACCAGCACGATCGCAGCACCCGTGGATTTCGCATAGCGGATCATCGCCTGGGCGGCGGCGCGCACCTGTGTGACGGTGCCCGGTGCCGAATCGGCAAGGTCGGTCCACAGCGTCTGGATCGAATCCAGGATGACGAGATCAGGCCGCTTGCCGTCGGCGATCGTCGCCAGGATGTCCTCGACATTGGTCTCGGCGGCAAGTTCCACCGGAGAAGAGGCGACGCCAAGCCGCTGCGCCCGCAGCCTGATCTGCGCGACCGCCTCTTCGCCCGAGACATAGACGATGCGGTGGCCCTTTGACGCCAGTGCCGCGGCCGCCTGGGTAAGCAGCGTCGACTTGCCGATGCCGGGATCGCCACCGACCAGCAGCGCCGAACCGCGCACGAAACCACCGCCGGTGGCGCGGTCGAGTTCGCCAATGCCCGAAATGATGCGTGGCGCGTCCTCGATATCGCCGGACAGCGTGGTCAGCACCACCGCGCGGCCTTTGCGGGCGTTGCGCGTGTTGGCTGGTCCTGAGCCGATGCCGCCGGAGGTGCCTTCCTCGACCAGCGTGTTCCACTCGCCGCAGGCATCGCATTTGCCGGCCCAGCGCTGATGCACCGATCCGCAACTCTGGCAGATGAATTGGACCCGGGATTTGGCCATCAGTTTATCGGTTCCAAGAGGTATTTCTGGCGATCCGAATAAATCGGCAAAGCCTCTTTGATCGCGTCGAAATGCATGCGGCGCTGTCCGTTGTTCACGGCCCAATTGTCGTATGCTGACCAACACGCGTGGATGAACAAGCCGACCGCCAAATCGTTGTCTCGCTTGACTTCTTCGTGCAGTGTTTCCAGCAGTCGCCTAAGTCCTAGGGAGAGGCGGTGGTCCTGAAGCCGATGCATGACAAGGAATGCACACCCGATCGCAGCGAGAGACGTGTCATGCTGAGACTCCACGGACCAACGTTCCAAAAGGCCAAGCAGATCATCAATGTCGGAGGTCTTGCCCAGCTTCCAAATGCGGTAGAGCCCGGCAACTGCCGCGCTGCGGGTATAGTCTTCGACATGCTTGGCAAGGAATTTCCTCACCAATTCAATGTTCCCGGGCGTCGGTTCGCTTGAATAGCAGAACACCAGCAAACCGGCATGCGATTGAGGACGAGAAATTGACCCGGCTGATTTCAAATAATCAGTGAGTTGCTCGCGTTCTTCCTCGGAGATTTCGTACTCTTCAAATTTCATCCTCTGGTAGATATTGCTAAAGTCCAATCGGTTGCTCCGCGACCATGCCTACTCGAACCTTTCCGGCAGATGATGCTCCTCGGCGAGGTCGGAGAAGCGGGTGAACTCGCCTTGGAAGGCAAGGCTGACGGTGCCGGTCGGTCCGTGGCGCTGCTTGGCGATGATCACTTCGGCCTTGCCCTGGACTTCGACCATCTTTGTCTCCCAGGCGAGATGCTCGGGCGTGCCTTTCTCCGGCTCCTTGTTCTTGATGTAATATTCCTCGCGGTACACGAACAGCACCACGTCGGCGTCCTGCTCGATCGAACCCGATTCGCGCAGGTCGGACAGCTGGGGATGTTTGTCGTCGCGGCTTTCGACCTGACGCGAGAGCTGTGAGAGGGCGATGATTGGCACGCCGAGCTCCTTGCCGAGTGCCTTCAATCCGGTAGTGATCTCGGTGATTTCCTGGACGCGGTTCTGCGACGCCTTGGCGGATGAACCCTGCATCAGCTGGATATAGTCGATGACCATCAGGTCAAGCCCGCGCTGACGCTTGAGGCGGCGGGCGCGCGCCGCAAGCTGGGCAATGGAAATACCGCCCGTCTGGTCGATATAGAGCGGCCGTTTATGGTTCTCCTGCGTGTAGGCAACGAGCTTGCCGAAATCGGCCTCGGTCAGATCGCCGCGCCGGATTTTCGACGATGGGATCTCGGTCTGCTCGGAGATGATGCGGGTGGCCAGCTGCTCCGACGACATTTCGAGCGAGAAGAAACCGACGACGCCGCCATTGGCCGCCTTGACCGAACCGTCGGCCTGCTGGGCAGGCTCATAGGCGGCAGCGATGTTGTAGGCGATGTTGGTGGCCAGCGACGTCTTGCCCATGCCCGGACGGCCGGCGATGATGATCAAATCCGAAGGCTGCAGGCCGCCCATGCGGTGGTCGAGATCGCGCAGGCCGGTGGCAATGCCGGACAGGTGGCCATCGCGCATATAGGCCGCGCTGGCCATGTCCACGGCATTCTTCAACGCATCGGAAAAGCTTTCGAAACCGCCGTCGTAGCGGCCGTTTTCGGCCAGCTCGAACAGCCGCCGCTCGGCATCCTCGATCTGTTCGCCGGGCGCCATGTCGACCGGCGCGTCATAGGCGATGTTGACCATGTCCTCGCCGACCGTGATCAACGCGCGGCGCGTCGCAAGGTCATAGATGGCGCGGCCATAGTCCGTGGCGTTGACGACGGTCACAGCCTCGACCGCCAGCCGCACGACATATTGCGCCATCGTCATGTCGCCGACCTTCTCGTCGGCGGGCAGGAAGGTTTTCAGCGTGATCGGCGTCGCGACCTTGCCCATACGGATGAACTCGGACGCCACCTCGAAGATCTTGCGGTGCAGCGGCTCGTAGAAATGGCTGGCCTTGAGGAAGTCCGAGACGCGATAGAAGGCGTCGTTGTTGACGAGGATGGCGCCGAGCAGCGCTTGCTCGGCCTCGATGTTGTTGGGCGCTTCACGATAAAGCGGTGTTTCCGCCACGCCGAATTTTCGCGCTGCTTCTGCCATGATATCCCCGATTTCGATCCCGGCCTTTCGATATCAGAACGTGACAAGTCCATGCTGACTTATCTGCACCAGTGCCTGTCCAATCAGCTTTGATACCCGCGATTCACAGCCGAGTTTTTTCGGTGGAAAGAATCACAATTGACTCGAATCGAAAGAATGATTGTAGCGCATCTATAGGGAGAACAAAACGAGAAAACAAGAATGGTGCCCTGTGCAGCCATCCCGCTCAAAGCTGACCGAGTCGCCCCTCGATGAACCGGCGTTCCGCCGGTTGCCGGGTCAACTCGATCGCCCGCCGGTAGGAGGTCCTTGCCGCTTCGGTCAAGCCAAGCCTGCGCTGCATGTCTGCTCGCGCCGCGTGCGCCAGATGGTAGCCGTCCAGCCCGCCTTGTGCCATGACCGCCTCGATTTCCGCCAGTCCGGCCTGCGGGCCGTCGCGCATGCCTATGGCCGCGGCGCGGTTGAGTGCCACGACCGGTGAGGGGTCGACGCGGCCGAGCACATCGTAAAGCGCGACGATCTGTACCCAGTCGGTCTCCGCCGTGCCTGCCGCCTCGGCGTGGACGGAAGCAATGGCCGCCTGCAGGATATACGGTCCGATGCGGCGCGAAGCGATCGCCCGACCGATCAGGCCGTCGGCCTCGGCGATCAGCGAACGGTCCCACAGCGTGCGGTCCTGATC
>NZ_RZOL01000294.1:0-7709 GCF_004022985.1 Mesorhizobium sp. M7A.F.Ca.ET.027.02.1.1
GAGCAGCGCCGACGGTGCCACCGCGTTGCGCGACATCACAGCCATGGCGACGATGGTGAAGATGAACGGCAGCATCAGGAACGCCTCGTAGGGAATGTGCCCGAGCCCGCTGGCCTGCATGCGCAGTTGCAGCGCATCGACGAAGGCGAACAGCAGCGCCGCGCCCGCCGAGCGCCACGGATCCCAGCGGCCGAACACGACCAGCGCGATCGCCACCCAGCCGCGCCCCGAGACGACGCCGAAGGTGAAGGCGTTGAACTGCGCCATCGACAGGAAGGCGCCGGCCAGCCCCATCAGCGCACCACCGAGGATGACTGCCTGGAAGCGCGTGGCGATGACACTGATCCCCGCCGAATCGGCGGCCCGCGGATTTTCGCCGACCATGCGCACCGACAGACCCCATGGCGTGCGATAGAGCACGAAGGCGGCGAGCGGAATGGCCAGGATCGCCATGTAGACCAGCGCGAACTGGTTGAACACCGCCGTCCCGAGCACCGGGATGTCCGACAGAAGCGGGATCGGCAGCGTCTGAAACCCCTTGATGTTGGGCGGCACCGACTGCTGGCCGAAGATCAGCCGGTAGAGGAAATAGGCGAGGCCCGACGAGAACAGCGTCACGCCGATGCCGCAGACATGCTGGCTGAGGCCGAGCGCCACGGTGAACAGCGCATGCAGCGCACTCATCAGCATGCCGGTCAGCACCGCAGCCAGCACGCCGAGCCACAGGCTGCCGCTGAGGCTGGCGGCGGTAAAGCCGGTCATCGCCGACAACAGCATGATGCCTTCGATGCCGAGATTGAGCACGCCAGCCCGCTCCGAGAACATTTCGCCGAGCGTCGCGAAAGCCAGCGGCGTGGCAATGCGGATGATCGCGGCCAGGAAGCCGACCTGGAATATCTGTTCGAATACCGCGCTCATCGGGCAACTCCGACGCGACGGATGCGATAGGCGGTGAACAGCAGCGCCACCAGCATGGCAAGCAATGCGGTGCCCTGGATGACGTCACTGAGGAAGGCCGGAACGCCGGTCGCCCGCGACATCGCCTCGGCGCCGGTCATCACGGCGGCAAGGAAGATCGCCGCCGGCACCACGCCGAGCGGGTTGAGCCGCGCCAGCATGGCAACGACGATGCCGGAATAGCCGTAGCCCGGCGAGATGTCGCTCATCACCTGGAAATGCACGCCGCCGACCTCGCCGACGCCAGCCAACCCGGCCAGCGCGCCGGACAGCAGCGCCGTCGAGATCAGCACCCGCTCGACATGGATGCCGCCATATCTGGCGGCTTCCGGGTTTTCGCCGGTGACCCTGATCCTGAAGCCGAGCGTCGTGCGCACGATCAGGAACCAGATCAGCGGCGCCGCGATCAGCGCCGCGACGACGCCGAGATGCAGTCTTGTGCCTTCGAGCAGCACCGGGAAATTGGCCGAATCCTCGATCGGCGGCGAGATCGGATAGCCGCTGAAGGAGTCCTTCCACGGGCCTTCGATCAGCGCCATCAGCGCATAATAGATGACCGAGTTGAGCAGCAGCGAACTGACGACATCGTCGACCTTGAATTTTACTCTGAGCGTCGCCGGCACCAGCGCGACTGCGGCTCCCGCCGCGGCACCGGCGACCGCCATCAAGACCATGGCGAGTGGTCCCGGCATTGGAATGGCACCGACGAAGCAGCCGGCCACCGCGCCGGCCAGCAATTGGCCCTCGGCGCCGATGTTCCAGAATTTGGCCCGGAAGGCGACCGCGACCGCCAGTCCGGTGAAGATCATCGGTGTTGCACGGACCATCGTTTCGGTGATCGCATAGCTGTCGCCCAGCGACGCCGTGAACATCACGCCATAAGCTTCGAGCACGCCGGCGCCGGCCAGCGCGATGAGGCCGCTGCATAGGATGAGCGTCCCGCCGATCGCCAGCAATGGCAGAGCGAGGTTGAACCAGGCAGGTGTGCTTGTGCGGGCTTCCAGGCGGAACATTAGGCGGCACCCTCTGTTCTGTCTGTCGAACAAGAATTCTGACGAAGAGGGACCCCCACCCCTAGCCCCTCCCCACAAGGGGGAGGGGAACTTTCGCAGGCGTTGACCACGACAAAACAGCAGAAGTCTGGGCTCGGAAGCTGTGTGAGCGGCGCGCGGCAGCATCCCCCTCCCCCTTGTGGGGAGGGGTTAGGGGTGGGGGTCAGCGCCGCCAGAAGGTCCATCTAGGCTCTCCCCTCCGCCCCGGTCATCATCAAGCCGAGCCGCGCTATCGTCGCATCGGCGCTGTCGAGCGTGCCGACGATGCGGCCCTCATACATCACCGCGATGCGGTCGCAGAGCACCAGCAGCTCTTCGAGATCCTCGCCGATGACGATGATGCCGCAGCCCTTGGTCCGCATATCGAGGATCTTTTCGTGGATGAAGCGCGCAGCGCCGATATCGAGCCCGCGCGTCGGCTGCGAGACAACAAGCACCTTCGGATCGAAGGCAAGCTCGCGTGCCAACAATGCCTTCTGCAGATTGCCGCCGGACAATGCGCCGGCCTGGGTCATCGGCCCAGGGCACCTGATATCATAGGCCTTGATCTGCGCCTCGGCAAAGGCGCGGATCGCATCCCGCTTGAGCAGGCCCTTGCTGCTGAACGCCGCGGTGCCGATGCGAGGCAGCACCATCGAATCGGCGAGCGGCAGATTGGTCACCAGCCCTGTGGTCATGCGGTCTTCCGGGATACGTCCGAGCCCGAGCGCCTGCACCTCGCGCGGCGAAAACCGAGTGACCTTGCTGCCGGCAAACGTCATCTGGCCGGCATCCGGCGAACGTGTCCCGGAGATCACCTCCGCCAGCGCCCGCTGGCCATTGCCCGACACCCCGGCAATGCCGAGGATTTCGCCGGCACGGACGGCAAGCGATACGTCGCGCAGCGGCGTGCCGGAATGATGCGAGGTGGAAATGCCGTCGAGTGTCAGCACATCAGCACCTGGCGTCGATGGCCCCCGCGCCGGCGGCACGATCTCATGGCCGCACATCAGTGTTGCCATCTCCGAGGATGTCGTGTTGGCCGGGTCATCGACGCGGCCGGCAACGCGGCCATGCCGCAGCACCGTGCAGCGATGCGTCAGCGCCCGCACCTCGTTGAGCTTGTGCGAGATGAAGATGATGCCGAGACCTTGCGCCGCCATAGAACGTAACGCCGAAAACAGCCCGTCGACCTCGCTTGGCGCCAGCACCGCTGTCGGCTCGTCGAGGATCAGCAGCCTGGCGCCACGAAACAGAGCCTTGACAATTTCGAGCCGCTGCTGCTCGCCGACCGACAGCGCCGAGACCGGCAGGTTCGGGTCAAGCATCAGCCCATGCTGGCGGCCGATCTCGGCCAGCCGCGCCAGCCCGCCGGCGCGGTCGATCCGTCCTGTCTTGCCGGGGATGCCGATCAAAAGATTTTCCAGCACAGTCAGCCGCGGCGCGAGGTGAAAATGCTGGTGCACCATGCCGATGCCGGCGGCCAGCGCATCGGCGGAACTGGTGATTCGCACCGGCTTGCCCTGGATGAGGATTTCCCCAGCATCGGGCGCATAGGCGCCGAACAGCACATTCATCAGCGTCGTCTTGCCGGCGCCATTCTCGCCCAGCAGCCCGAGGATCTCGCCGGGTGCCACGCTGAGATCAACGGCCTCGTTCGCCTTGACGGCGCCGAAGCTCTTGGTGATGCCGCGCATTTCGATGAGGGGGGCGGGCAAGGGTGCTCCTGCGGAGAGATGGCGCGGTTCTTTCACGCTCCCCCTTGTGGGGGTGAGAAGTGTCCGCGCAGCGGGCGAAAAGCCAATTGCTTGGCTTTTCGGACTTCGAACGCCCCGAGCCTGTGAAGGGCCGGGCTGACAACTGGCGAGCCTGCCGGGTCCCCGCTGCTTCGCAGCGTCCCAGCGTTCGCTGGCCTTTCATCGTGCCACTGGCACGATGAATTCGCCTGCGGCGAACCGGTCGCTCACCCCCACAAGGGGGAGGGTAAAGAATCAATCCGAAACCGGCGTATTCTCGTCCACATCCACCCGGAAATTGCCTTCGAGGATCTCGGCCTTCTTCTTCTCGACCAGCTCCTTGACGTCCGCCGGCAGCGTCTTGTCGAACTTGTGGTAGGGCGCCAGATGCGAGCCACCCTTGGCCATGCGCGAGAAGTCGCCATAGTCCTGCGCGGTGAAGACGCCGGCCCTGACCAGTTTGATCGCCTGCTCGACCGTCGGATACATATCCCAGACCGGCCCGGTGATGACCGTGTCGGGACCGAGGCTCGACTGGTCGGACATGTTGGAGATGGCAAGGATCTTCTTGTCCACCGCGGCTTCGATGACGCCAAAGCGCTCGGCATAGATGACGTCGACACCGGCGTCGATCTGCGCGACCGCCGCTTCCTTGGCCTTCGGCGGATCGAAGAAGGAACCGATGAAGGCGACCTTCTTCTTGATGTTGGGATTGACCTCCCTAGCGCCGGCGAAGAAGGCGTTGACCAGCCGGTTGACTTCCGGAATGCCCATCGCCGCGACGGCGCCGATCGTGCCCGACTTCGACATCTTGCCGGCGATCAATCCGGAGAGATAGGCCGGCTCGTGGATCCAGTTGTCGAAGACGCCGAAATTGGGTTCCGCCGGGCCGGCGCCGGAGCCGAACAGCCAGGCGGTCTTCGGGAATTGCTTGGCGGTGCGGCGCGATTCACGCTCGGCGGCGAAGGCATCGCCCAGCACCAGCTCATAGCCGCCTTGCGCATATTCGCGCATGACGCGGCTGAAATCGGCGGTCTGCACCTTCTCGGACCATTTGTATTCGATGCCGAGTTCCTTCTCGGCCCTCTGCAAGGCGACATGGATCTGGTTGTCCCACGGCTCCTCGATCGGCGTGGCGAAGATCGCCGCCACCTTCAGCTTCTTGTCCGCCGCGAAGGCTGCGCCTGGCAATATCGCTGCCGCCAAACCGAGCGCGCCCAGCTCCAGCACATTGCGTCGCGAAAGCCCTTCGCGTTTTATCTGCGATTTATTGTTCCGGTTTTCCATTGCATTCCCCTCTGTTCGACAGCCGTGTCGAGCCGGCTGTTCGTGAAAATGTCAGACGGGGAAGTATGGAACGACGCCAGACTTTTGTCCACGTGGTCAAATTTGAACCGCGCACCGGATTCTTGATCTTAGCCGGCCAAGCAAGGGCCGCCGATCAAACCCGTTCGAGCGCGATCGCGATGCCCTGGCCGACACCGATGCACATCGTGGCAAGCGCATAACGGCCGCCACGTTCGCGAAGCTCCAGCGCCGCCGTGCCGGAGATGCGGGCACCCGACATGCCCAGGGGATGGCCAAGCGCGATGGCGCCGCCATTCGGGTTGACGTGTTCCGCATCCTCGGCAATGCCAAGCTGGCGCAATACGGCGATGCCTTGCGAGGCAAAGGCTTCGTTGAGCTCGATGACATCGAACTGTTTTGGCGTCAGGCCAAGCCGCGCGCAGAGTTTTTGCGTCGCCGGCGCCGGGCCGATGCCCATGATGCGCGGCGCCACACCTACGGCGGCCCCGCCGAGAATGCGGGCGATCGGGGTCAGGCCATATGTCTTCACCGCCGCCTCGGAAGCGACGATCAGCGCCGCCGCCCCGTCATTGACGCCGGAGGCATTGCCGGCCGTGACTGTGCCGCCCTGGCGGAACGGCGTCGGCAGCTTGGCCAGCGCCTCGACCGTTGAGCCAGCGCGGGGGTGTTCATCCTTGCTGACAATGATCGCATCGCCCTTGCGCTGCGGGATGGTCACTGAGGTGATCTCCTTCGCCAGCCTTCCATTGGCTTGGGCCGCGACCGCCTTCTCCTGGCTGCGCACGGCAAAGGCGTCCTGGTCCGCGCGAGAGATGGCGAACTCCTCCGCTACGTTCTCGCCGGTCTCCGGCATCGAATCGACACCGTACTGCTTCTTCATCAGCGGGTTGACGAAGCGCCAGCCGATGGTGGTGTCGTAAATCTCGGCATTGCGCGAGAACGCCGTGTCGGCCTTGGGCATGACGAAGGGCGCCCGGCTCATCGATTCGACACCGCCCGCGACCATCAGCTCCGCCTCGCCGGCCTTGATGGCTCTGGCTGCGATGGTCAGCGCATCCATGCCGGAGCCGCAAAGGCGATTGACCGTCGAGCCGGGAATCTCTTTCGGCAGACCTGCCAGCAGCAGCGCCATGCGCGCCACGTTGCGGTTGTCCTCGCCGGCCTGGTTGGCACAGCCATAGACGATGTCGTCGACAGCCTGCCAGTCGATGCCGGGATTACGCTCGACCAATGCCCTCAGCGGTATCGCGCCAAGATCGTCTGATCGTACCGAAGACAGCGAACCGCCGAAGCGGCCGATCGGTGTGCGGATGTAGTCGCAGATATAGGCCTCGGCCATGTCATGCAGCCTTTGCTTTTCCGGTTCCCTCATGCGCCGCCTTGGTGCGGGCCTGCAGGTCGCGCAATGTCTTGAGTTCGAGTTCGCTTGGCGCCGGTGTTTCGTCAAGCGCCTCTGCGAACTTAACCGCCCAGCCACAGGTGTCCTTCACCTGCTGGCGGGTCACGCCGGGATGCAGCGACACGACCGTGAATTCCTTGCTCACCGGATCCGGCTTCCAGATGGCAAGATCGGTGATCAGCAGCGTCGGGCCGGCGGTGTCTATGCCAAGCCGTTTTCGATGGTCACCACCCTCGCCATGGCCGAAGGAGGTGAAGAAGTCGATCTTCTCGACCATGCCGCGCTTGGTCTGCGCCATGGTGATGTAGATCTCCTTCGACGACGTCGCGATCTCCGGCGCGCCGCCGCCGCCGGGCAGCCGGGTCTTGGGATGGAAATAGTCGCCGATGATGGTGGTGTTGATGTTGCCGAACTTGTCGAGCTGCGCCGCACCAAGGAAGCCGATCGAGATGCGGCCGCCCTGCAGCCAGTAGCGGAACATCTCCGGCACCGCGACGGTGGTGATAGCGGTCTCGCACAATTCGCCGTCGCCGATCGACAGCGGCAGCACGTCAGGCGCGGTGCCGATCGTGCCGCTCTCGTAAATCAGGGTGATGTCAGGCGCATGCGTCAGCCGCGCCACATTGCAGGCGGCCGATGGCGCGCCGATGCCGACGAAGCAGACATCGTCGTTGCGCAGCGCGCGGCTGGCGGCGATGGTCATCATCTCGTTGGGGGTGAATCCCGGATTGTCGCTCATGCCGCTTTCCTCAAATGCTCGACCCGGGCCGCGAAATCGTCGGCGCTCTTCTCGATCACGTAGACCTGCATCCACGCCTGGAATTTCTCGCGGTCGGCGGCGATCTCGTCCCATTCGAGATAGGCCGCATTGTCGCGCGCATAGTAGCCATGCGCGTAGGAGGGATGCGAGCCGCCGGGCACGACCGATATCGCCGCGATCGTCCAGCGCGGCAGCACGGTCAGATTGGGGTGCAGATCGTCGAAATTGTCGACGACTTCCTCGACGGTCACCACAGCGCGTTTGGCCGCCAGCACCGCTTCCTTCTGAATGCCGATGATGCCCTCGACCAGCACATTGCCTTTCCTGTCGGCCTTCTGGGCATGGATGAAGGTGACGTCAGGCCGGATCGAAGGGACAGCGGCCAGCACCTCGCCGGTGAACGGACAGGTCACCGACTTGATGTTCGGGTTGACCGCCGCGAGGCCAGCACCGCGATAGCCGCGAAACACCGCGCAGGGCAGGCCGGCAGCACCCGCTTCATAGGCATTGGCCATGCC
>NZ_RZOL01000295.1:0-7703 GCF_004022985.1 Mesorhizobium sp. M7A.F.Ca.ET.027.02.1.1
ATACCAGCCAGGGGCAGCTGCAGGTCCTCAAGGAGATCACCCCTGCCCTGCTCGACGAAGACGGCGCCGGCGTGCTGATCATCGACGACCTGACCGACACCGGCAAGACGGCGGGCATCGTGCGCGCGATGATGCCCAAGGCGCATTTCGCCACCGTCTATGCCAAGCCGAAAGGCAGGCCGCTGGTCGATACTTTCGTCACCGAAGTCAGCCAGGACACCTGGATCTATTTCCCGTGGGACATGGGCTTCACCTACCAGAAGCCGATCGCCGACGACCACGCCGGCTGATTCGCAACTACCTGCCTGTTACAGACCAGCAGCTTGCACCGGGCATGATTTGCTTTCGCAAACAGGTCCGGCAGGGCCGGATATTTTGCGAAATCGACGTCTGTTGGAGGAAATGGGCCAGGCGAATGAAATTTTTTACTTTTATTGCCGACAATTAGCCGTAAGATTCGTGAGACGGCAAACGATTCCGGAGGCTGGGGCTAGCTTCTTCGATGTTGACGAGGCCAACGACACACAATCATCTGGCCGAAAGGGTCCGACGGCTCTTCGGCACGGCGCCGTGCCGCCTGCAGGTTGCCGCCCTGCCGTGGCGCGACACGGGAGACGGCGTCGAAATCATGCTGATCACCAGCCGCGATACCGGCCGCTGGGTTTTGCCCAAGGGCTGGCCAGAGGCCAGGGAGCCGCTCTGCGAGGCCGCGGCGCGCGAAGCCGGCGAGGAGGCCGGGCTGCGCGGCCGTGTCTCTCATCTTGAAGCCGGCCGTTACTTCTACGCCAAGGTCCTGGCTTCCGGCGAAGAAGTGCCGTGCGAGGTCCTGGTGTTTCCACTGCATGTCGACAAAGTCGCGGACCGCTGGAAGGAAAAACACTCACGCACCCGCAAATGGGTCCGTGCGAGCGAAGCGGTGCGCATGGTCAACGAACCCGACCTTTGCCAGATCATCGCCTATTTCTGCGCCGACCCGCACAGCTTCTCCTGACGGGCGGCCACACCGCTCTCTTTGCAAAACGGGACTGGCTTGCAAAGGCTAGACACGCGTTGCCGCGCTTCGACATGAATGCTTTGCTAAGGAATCAAGGGTAGGATTCGGCAGCTCTGGTATTTTTGATCGATGGCGAATCCCGCAAATCCAATTCCAAACGAGTCCGACGACCCACAGCGCGAGCATCGTCCGCGCGTGCTCAAGGGCGGGTCGATCATCACCGGAATTTCGAATTCGGAAGTCGGCTGCACGCTTCGCAATCAACACGAAGGCGGCGCCGAACTGAAGGTACCGCTGGAAGCCCGGGTCCCAGATCGATTCCTTCTCTATGTGCCGCTCGACGGCATTGCCTATCGGTGCGAGGTCCGCTGGCGTCGCAACGACCGTATCGGGGTGCAGTTCACCGGCACCGAGCCAAAGCCCCGGCTGCATTACGGCTGACGCCCGGGCAAGCTTGCGCGCGGAAAATCGTGATCCGCGCCTGCATTCTATCCCCGTTATCCACATATGTGACACACAAGATGTTGGGGTCACAAAAGCTACGCAAACGAATCCTTGACGGCGCAAAACGAGTCGCCTTTTATAGGCCATGCGCTCCTGTTGAGAGTGCGACCGGAAAGTTCTGAGCCCGGTCTTTTTTCCCGGATTATGTGCGTTTTTGCTCGCATTTCCGCCTGTTTACGAGGCCGGCGGAAGCGTTGGGATTGTGGGGCGGTTGGGGACGATAGGGACAATTGTCGGGCTTGAATAAATTGTCTGTTAATACTATATTTAGTGTTTGCAGGTAGGTTCGACGCTAGATAGTGTGAATTTCCCTCGATCGAGGGAATCGGAAAAAATCAGTTTTGAGGGACCCGTGGGTTCGTCGGCGCGTTGGACAGGTACTTCGCAAGGAGTTTGACCAGCAGGGCCGGCGGAGACCGCGAAATGGAGAGCCGGCCGTTTTCGAACGCCCGGCAGACGGCGGACATGCGCGTTTCGCATCGGGGGCAGAAATCCCTAGGGAAAAGCGCTATATATAGACAAAAGGGACCGGACCAATGCGCATCGAGCGTCGTTTCACCAAGCCAGGACAATCTGCCTATGCGGAAATCGAATTCCGCAAGGCGCTTTCGGAGATCAAGAATCCGGATGGTTCGGTGGTGTTCCGCTTGGACAATATCGACGTGCCGGCGCAGTTCTCCCAAGTTGCAGCCGATATCCTTGCGCAGAAATATTTCCGCAAGGCCGGTGTGCCGGCGCGCCTGAAGAAGATCGAAGAGAACGACGTCCCCTCCTTCCTGTGGCGCTCCGTAGCCGATGAGGCGGAACTGGCGAAGCTGCCGGAAGCCGAGCGCTACGGTTCCGAGATCGACGCCCGCCAGGTCTTCGACCGGCTTGCCGGCACCTGGACTTACTGGGGCTGGAAAGGCGGCTACTTCAAGGGGTCGGAGGAAGACGCGCGCGCTTTCCGCGACGAGCTTGCCTACATGCTGGCCACCCAGCGCGTCGCGCCGAACTCGCCGCAATGGTTCAACACCGGCCTGCACTGGGCCTATGGCATCGACGGCCCGAGCCAGGGCCACTTCTATGTCGACCCGTTCACCGGCAAGCTGACCAAGTCGAAATCCTCCTACGAGCATCCGCAGCCGCATGCCTGCTTCATCCAGGGCGTGCAGGACGATCTCGTCAACGAGGGCGGCATCATGGACCTGTGGGTGCGTGAAGCGCGCCTGTTCAAATACGGCTCCGGCACCGGCTCCAACTTCTCGCTGCTGCGCGGCGAAGGCGAAAAACTGTCCGGCGGCGGCCGCTCGTCGGGCCTGATGAGCTTCCTCAAGATCGGCGACCGCGCGGCGGGCGCCATCAAGTCGGGCGGCACGACGCGACGCGCCGCGAAGATGGTCATCGTCGACGCCGACCACCCCGATATCGAGGAATTCATCGACTGGAAGGTCAATGAAGAGCAGAAGGTCGCCTCGCTGGTGACTGGCTCGAAGATCGTCAAGAAGCATCTCGAAGCGATCATGAAGGCCTGCGTCAACTGCGAAGGCAATGGCGACGACTGCTTCGACCCGGCCATCAACACCGCGCTGAAGCGCGAGATCAAGGCGGCCAAGAAGTCCGCCGTGCCGGAGAACTACATCTACCGCGTCATCCAGTTCGCCAAGCAAGGCTATAGCTCGATGTCGTTCAAAACCTACGACACCGATTGGGATTCGGATGCCTACCTCACGGTTTCGGGCCAGAACTCCAACAATTCGGTGTCGCTGAAGGACAATTTCCTACGCGCCGTCGAGGACGATGCCGACTGGCACCTGACCGCCCGCAAGGACGGCAAGGTGCTGAAGACGCTGAAGGCCAGGGATCTCTGGGAAAAGATCGGTTACGCCGCCTGGGCGTCGGCCGATCCGGGCCTGCATTTCAACACGACGATGAACGACTGGCACACCTGCGCTTCGGCCGGTGCGATCCGGGCGTCCAACCCGTGCTCGGAATACATGTTCCTCGACGACACGGCCTGCAATCTCGCCTCGATCAATCTGCTGCCCTACCGCAACGCCGACGGCACGATCGACATCGCAGCCTACGAGCACACGGTGCGGCTGTGGACCATCGTGCTCGAAATCTCGGTGATGATGGCGCAGTTCCCGTCGAAGGAGATCGCCAAGCAGTCCTACGAATACCGCACGCTCGGCCTCGGCTATGCCAATATCGGCGGCCTGCTGATGACATCGGGCATTCCCTACGACTCCGATGAAGGCCGCGCCATCTGCGCCGCACTCACCGCGATCATGACCGGCATGGCCTATGCCACCTCGGCCGAGATGGCCGGCGAACTCGGCGCCTTCGCCGACTACGACCGCAATGCGCAGAACATGCTGCGCGTCATGCGCAACCATCGCCGTGCCGCCTATGGCGAGAAGCAGGGCTACGAGAAGCTCGCCGTCAACCCGGTGCCGCTGGTCGCTTCCGACCTGAAGCAGCAGGACCTTGCGACGCACGCCAAGGCCGCCTGGGACCGCGCCATCGAACTCGGCGAGGAGCATGGCTACCGCAAT
The DNA here is from genome assembly GCF_004022985.1 of Mesorhizobium sp. M7A.F.Ca.ET.027.02.1.1. Classification (NCBI taxonomy): domain Bacteria; kingdom Pseudomonadati; phylum Pseudomonadota; class Alphaproteobacteria; order Hyphomicrobiales; family Phyllobacteriaceae; genus Mesorhizobium; species Mesorhizobium sp. M7A.F.Ca.ET.027.02.1.1. Next base: position 4,036 of record NZ_RZOL01000295.1, read on the forward strand.
GCGCAGGCGACCGTCATCGCGCCGACCGGCACGATCGGCCTGGTCATGGATTGCGACACCACCGGCATCGAGCCCGACTTCGCCCTGGTGAAGTTCAAGAAACTCGCCGGCGGCGGCTATTTCAAGATCATCAACCGCGCCGTGCCGGAAGCGCTGCGCACGCTCGGCTATTCCGAAGCCCAGATCGCCGAGATGGAGGCCTATGCGGTCGGCCACGGCAACCTCAACCAGGCGCCGGCCATCAACCCCGGCGCGCTCAAGGCCAAGGGTTTCACCGACGAGAAGATCGCGGCGCTCAACGCAGCCTTGAAGTCGGCCTTCGACATCAAGTTCGTCTTCAACCAGTGGACGCTCGGCGCCGACTGGGTGAAGGAGACGTTCGGCTTCACCGACGAACAGCTCAACGATTTCTCGTTCGAGATCCTGCCGGCGCTCGGCTTCTCCCGGAAAGACATCGAGGCCGCCAACATCCATGTCTGCGGTGCGATGACGCTGGAAGGCGCGCCGTTCCTCAAGGCCGAACACCTCGCCGTGTTCGACTGCGCCAGCCCGTGCGGCAAGATCGGCAAGCGCTCGCTGTCGATCAACAGCCACATCCAGATGATGGCGGCAGCGCAGCCCTTCATCTCCGGCGCGATCTCCAAAACCATCAACATGCCCAACGATGCGACGGTGGAAGACGCCAAGGGCGCCTACATGCTGTCGTGGAAGCTGGCGCTGAAGGCCAACGCGCTCTACCGCGACGGCTCGAAGCTGTCGCAGCCGCTCAACTCCTCACTGCTCGCCGATGGCGAGGACGACGAGGATGAAGCCGTCGAGCAGTTGCTCGCCGCACCTGCGGCGGCACGTGCCGCACAGATCACCGAGCGGATCGTCGAACGCATCATCGAGCGCGTGTCGCGCGAGCAGGAAAAGCTGCCCGGCCGCCGCAAGGGTTACACGCAGAAGGCCAAGATCGGTGGCAACACCATCTTCCTGCGCACCGGCGAATATGACGATGGCCGTCTCGGCGAGATCTTCATCGACATGAACAAGGAAGGCGCGACCTTGCGTGGCCTTCTCAACAACTTCGCCATCGCCATTTCGCTCGGCCTGCAATATGGCGTACCGCTCGACGAATATGTGCACGCCTTCACCTTCACCAAGTTCGAGCCGGCCGGCATGGTGCAGGGCAACGATGCCATCAAGAGCGCGACGTCGATCCTCGACTATGTGTTCCGCGAGCTGGCGATTTCCTATCTCGGCCGCAACGATCTCGCTCATGTCGACCAGTCGGACTTTTCCAACACCGCACTTGGCCGTGGCATCAGCGAAGGCAAGACCGATGCGGTCTCCAAGGGCCTGACCCGTGGCGCCTCGCCGGTGAAGCTGGTGTCGCGCGTCAGCGGCAACGATCCGAAGGGCTTTGCAGCCCCCTCGGGCGCCCCTGCCCGCTCAGTGCCGACCGCCTTCTCCGGCTCCAACGTGCTGGCGCTGAAGCCGGCCAGCGACGAAACGGTCGCCTACAAGCGCGACTATGAGGAGCGGGCGAAGGAACTGGCCGAGGACATCGCCTTCGAGGAAGCAGCGGGCGTTGCTTCCGACGCCACGGCGGGATTATTCACCGACGCGGCGGCCGTTGAGGCGGCCGAAGCCAAGAAACTCGCCAACGACCGCCGCGCCAGGTCCCTGCTCCAGGGCTACACCGGCAATTCCTGCTCCGAGTGCCAGAATTTCACCATGGTGAGGAACGGGACCTGCGAGAAGTGCGATACGTGCGGCTCGACGAGCGGGTGTAGCTGAGGTCTAGTGCCACCTCGGCTTACAGTTCGCGAGATCATTCGCCTGCTGGAGGCCGACGGCTGGTATCTGGTTGCAACCAAGGGCAGCCATCGCCAATATAAGCATGAAGTCAAAGCCGGCCGCGTCACCGTGGCTGGCAAGCCGTCTGAAGAGGTTGCGCCAGGAACACTGAACAGCATCCTAAAGCAGTCAGGTTTGAAGGAGTGATGACATGCGTTACGCAGTGGTGATTGAAAAAGCAGGAAGTAATTTCTCTGCCTATGTGCCGGACCTACCCGGCTGCATCGCGACAGGTGCCACTGTGCCTGAAGTGGAAACCGAGATTCGCGACGCAATACGCTTTCACATCGAAGGTTTGCGAGCCGATGGCCTGAATGTGCCCAAGGGTGTCAGCCTCGCGGAATACATAGAGGCATAAAATTCCTGCAATCGGGATTCTCGGCATCTACCCCGCCGGCAACACCCGCAGCGTCTGCTCGTCAACGGCTCGTCCTGCCCCACGAATAGCAGCTTGCGCCCCGTACCCGCCGGCACGTCGAAATACTGGATCCGTCAGGCATTTCGCCCCAGTCGCCGCACGGCGGCTCCGGGTTTTCATCGAGGCTTGCTACCGCTTTCAGCTTTTTCGCATAGGCGGCGTCGCGGCTAAATGTGTAGCGTCTGACGGCGGCAGGCGCGGCGCCCTCGGTGTAAGGCGTCGGATTCAATAACTTGTTTGCATCTGGCCATGCCTTCGGCCTGCCCAGATCAAAGCCTCTCAGCATGCCATCTCAGATGGTCGTCCATGAAACTGGAGATGAAAAGATACGAGTGATCGTATCCATCCTGCATCCGCAGCTTTAGCGGAATACCTGCTTTGGCGCAGGCCGCTTCAAGCAGCCAAGGCCTCAGCCCGTCGTCAAGAAATCCGTCCGACGTTCCCTGATCCACCAAAAATTCGGGGAAACGGTATCCGTCGTCGATGAGCGACGTCGCGTCGCAGGTTCGCCACGAAGGCTCATCCTTGCCCAGATACTTCTCAAAGGCCGGTTTCGACCAGCCGGCGGTGCTTGGCTGGGCGATCGGGGCGAACGCCGAGCAGCTCTTGAAACGCTGCGGATTCTTCAAGGCAATCGTCAGCGCGCCATGCCCGCCCATCGAATGGCCGGAGATAGCCTGGCGCGCCATATCGGCTGGAAATTCAGCCGCGATGAGAGCCGGCAACTCCTCGGTCACATAGGAATACATGCGATAGTTCTTCGCATAAGGTTCTTGCGTCGCATCGAGATAGAAGCCGGCGCCGGAGCCGAACTGCCAGTTGTCTTTTTCATCCGGAATGTCGGCCCCGCGCGGGCTGGTGTCGGGACAAACGACGATCAGGCCAAGCTCGGCGGCCATGCGCCTGTACTCGCCCTTGTCCATTACATTGGCGTGGGTGCACGTCAGGCCTGAGAGATACCACACAACGGGACAAGGCGCCTCCCGCGCCTGCGGAGGTATGAAAACGGCAAAAGTCATGTCGCAACGGCAACTCGTCGACAAATGGGAATAGACGCCCTGCACGCCGCCATGGGCCTTCGTTTGAGAGATGATTTTCATGTGTTCTCCACGTTGCGGGTCGGATGACGGTCGGCCCCACCACTGCCACCCAGCGGCAAGCACTTGCGTCCTGCCATCCTATGGTTCCTGTGTCGACGGATCTCAGCGCGGAAAAAGAACCTCGCCCATTCCGAGCACTGCGTTATCCCCGCCATATTTGCGCGGTGCGCTCCCCAGAAGCGGCCGTTTCAAAATGCCCTCGGCGATCAGATGACGATCGATGATGGCGGCGAAAACGCTCTCGGGCGCGCCACATTCGACGAAGCTCGGCGACATGCGTGCCGGCGCGCGATCGAGAAGGATCGAAC
>NZ_RZOL01000296.1:0-7683 GCF_004022985.1 Mesorhizobium sp. M7A.F.Ca.ET.027.02.1.1
CTATTATGTCGAGATGGCCCGCGACACCGGCCGGCTGCCGGTCTTCGCGCTGTCGCCGTCGCAGGGCGATGTCGACATCCTGATCGCCGCTGAGCTGATGGAAGCCGGCCGCGCCATCATTCGCGGCTTCGTCACGCCCGAGCGGACCACGCTGATCGCCTCCTCGCACCGCATTGCCGCCGTGTCGGAAAAAATCGAACCGGGCGATGGCCGCGCCTCGTCGTCCAAGGTGCACGCGACGGCGGAAGCCGCATCGAAACGCTTCATCGCTTTCGACATGGAGAAGATCGCCGCCGACAATGGTTCGATGATCTCGGCCAGCCTGCTTGGCGCGCTGGCGGGGTCCGACGCGCTGCCCTTCACGCGCGAGAGCTACGAACAGGCGATCGGTGCCGGCGGCCGGGGCGTCAAGGCCAGCCTCGCCGCCTTCGGTGCCGCGTTTGATCGTGCGCGCGGCACGGCAGCACCGGCGCCGAAGCCGGCCGAGCCAGCGATAGTCGAATCTGCCTTGGGCACAGGACAGGTGAGTGGCCCGCAAAACCTGCTGCAGGGCTGGCAGGCCTTGGCTGCCCGCATCGACCTGTTGCCGATGGCCGTGCGCGACATGGCACTTCGGGGTCTGAGAAAGGTCGTCGACTATCAGGACATCGCCTATGGGCGCGAGTATCTCGACCGGTTGGACAAGGCCGTCGCGCTGGACGGGCCGCTTCAGGGCTATGGCTTGTCCATCGCCGCCGCCAAGCATCTCGCCAACGCGCTGTGCTACGACGACATGATCCGCGTCGCCGATCTCAAGACGCGCTCGACGCGCGGCAAACGTGTGCGCCGCGAGGTCGGCGTCAAGGACGGCTCGATCCTGCAGGTGACCGAATATTTCCACCCGCGCATCGAGGAGTTCTGCGGCACGCTGCCGGCGGGTCTGGGCAGCTACATCGAGGACCGCCCGAAGCTCGCCGCCTTTCTCGATCGCCGCATCAATCATGGCCGCCGCATCCGCACCGACAGTTTTGCCGGCTTTGCCGCTTTGTGGTTCATCGGCGGCCTGCGCCGCTGGCGCCGCAGTCTGCTGCGCCACAAGGTCGAGGTCGCGCATCTCGATCGCTGGTACGCGCTGGCTCTCGACCATGTGCCCCAGGATTACGCACTGGCCGTCGAAATCCTCAATTGCCGCCGGCTGATCAAGGGCTACAGCGACACCCATGTCCGGGCACAGTCGAAATTCGACCGCGTTCTGTCCGCGCTCGACCTGGTCAAGGGCCGCGCCGACGCCGCCGACTGGATCCGCCGCCTGCGCGAAATGGCGCTGAAGGATGAGAAGGGCGACATGCTCGACGGCGCGCTGAAGACGGTGGCGACGCTGGGGCCGGACCCAATCAGCTGAGATATCTAGCGGGCGTCCACGGATTGGAGCGGCGCTAACCTTAACTCCGGGCTGGCTGACAGGATTGCCCGTGCGCCGGCGCTGACGCGGGGCCAGGTGCCTGACCCCGCGGTGCTTTGATCAGTAATGGTGCCAGCGGCGCCAGTGATGGTGCGGGTGCCAGCCATAGACCGGAGCGTGCCAGTAGTGGTAGCGCGGGCGCACGATGACGACGCCGTTCGGCACGCAACGGCCCCATCGGTTCGGGTGCCAGCCGATGCCGCACCCCCAGCGGACATGCTCGACCAATGCCGGGGCGGCCGGTTGGGTTACAGACATGACGGGCATTGCGTTGGACGCGGTGGCGGTCACGACAGTTCCACTGACCGCCAGGATAGCGGCTGCTGCATAGTTTTTCAGGCGACTCATAATTGGGCTCCGAGTGCATTCGAGTTTGAAGATGGCCGCCCGGCACGGTGCGATCGGGCAGGCTTGTCCCTTCTCTTCATTAAACGGCGTCTCGAGCATTTTCCGTCGGCCGTCATGGCGATTTTTTTGGCGCAACGGCAGCGCGGCGTTCCATGTGGCGCAGCAATGCCTGCGCCAGCACGCTCCGGTTTTCGGGTGATGTGTTCGCCGCGAAGTCGACGATGGCCTGCTCGAGCCGGGTGCGAACCGTCGCGTCGGCGTTGCGTGCCCGCTCCAGGGCAGCCGACACGGCGGCCTTGTCCATGACAGGCTGTTGCAGCAGGTCCGCTGCCTGCTGCCTGGCCTGCTGGCCATCGAGAATGATCTGACGGGACTGCACGCGAACCTGGCGCAGCGCCTCGCGGAACGCCTTGCGGTCCTGGTCAGGAAGCTGTCGGCCAGCCGATTCCAGCGAGACACCCGCGCCCGCTTTGGCATTTCTCAGCCAGACCGCACCGCCAGCAAATGCGCCGGCAAGAAAGACGTTCAGCACCACGGAAGCAATGACCAGACCACGGACCCAGCGCGTGCTCATAGGCTTTCCTCACCGTTCTCGGCAGCGGGGCCGGCATCTCCAAACGCCGTCGCATTGGCATCCAGCACATAATGGTCCGGCTGGACCTCCGGCGTGACGATGGTCACCAGGGCCAGCCCTGCCACGGCACCGGCCAGACCAATGCCGGCAAGTCCAAGTCCCAGCCACCAGAACCACTGGCGCCGGCGCTGGACGAGGTGCCGGCCGGCAGCCTGCAGAATGCTGCCGTGCAGTGCCTTGTCCGGGGCGTCGACGCGGTAGCTGTCGAGCAGCGCGTCAAGTGTCCCGGCCTGCCTCAAGATGGCCTTGCCCGCGCCGCTCGCGGCAAAGACCGTGCCGGCCATTCGCTCAGCCGCGGGCCATCGCCGCAAGTCGCCGCCATAGGCCTGGGCCAAGACGGCAAAGCGCCTGGCATCCATTGCGGGTTCGTTCCTGGATCCTTCAGCCATGTGTCGCCCCCTTGCCCGTCGGCGCGGGGCGCCAGGCGGCACCAGCAAGGCGCAATGGCCGTGGTGCGTTGGTGCTTGCCCGGTGCTTACTCATCGGCGCCATCCCCCGCCAAGATCGCCTGCAGCGACCGCCGGCCGCGCGCAAGCAGGCTCTCCAGGGCATCGACGCTGATCTGCAAGGTCGCTGCCGCCTCGATATTGGACATCTCCTGATAGTAGACCAGAACGATGGCTTCGCGCTGGCGCGGCGCTATGGCTTGCAGCGCCCGTTCGACCCGAAGCGCTTCCTCCTGGCGAGGGGCATCGGGAAGTGCCGCGGGGTCGACCATCTCCGGCAGGTCGCCGGTCACCCACTCGCGCCTGCGACGCAGCCGGTCGTAGCAAAGGTTGAGCGTCACCCGGTGGATCCAGCTGTCGAAGCGCGCATTGCCGCGCCGCCAGCTCGCGGCATGGCGCCAGATCCGCACGAAGGTTTCCTGCGCGACATCCTCTGCCTCCGCCGCATCGCCGAGCATGCGCACGGCAAGCGCCAGGATACGCGGCAGCTTGCGCGCGACGAGCGTTTGCACGGCTGCCGGCTCGCCGGCGCCGACACGGCGAACCAGCTCCTCGTCCGGATCCGCAGCCATCAGTCGGCGCACTCCCGATATTCATCGCGCGTCATTGCCTCTTGGTCATTGCCCCGGCTTGGGAGCGGTTTTATGGCCCGGCAGTTCGTCGGCCGTCAGAATGCCGTCGGCATTCTTGTCCAGCCTTGCAAAGCGCCTGGCGAAGAAGGCATCGAGTTCGGCGCGGTCGATGAAGCCGTCATGGTTGGAATCGATCCGCGCGAAGGATTTGGCGGCGTCGCCCTTGACGTTGCGCTTCGTCTGAAAGGCCTCCCATTCCAGCAGGCTGATCTTGCCGTCGCCATCCGTGTCGGCCGCCATGATCGCCTTTTCGCGCCGCTTCTGGAATTTTGGCCAGCGTGATGTCGGACCTGGCCACCGAGGCGCCTGGCGCGGCAAGTGGCGCGGCGGTCGGCGGTGCAGGCGGCGTCGTTGCCTGGGCGAGAGCCGCAACGGTCTGCAAACTCAAGGCAACGAATCGAACGGTTGATCATGTTGTGCGTCTCTCCAGGTTGGCGCGACGCAGACGGCTTGTGCCGCCATCGCGCTTCATCCGTTAAACGCCGCGACCCGGAAAATCCGTCGGTCGCGCCTGCTGATCCGTTCACGCCCGGACAAAAGAGGGTGCCCATCCCGACTCGATCGGGATGGAAGGAACTCTAGTCCGACTGGTCCGCCGCAATCAGTTGTTCCGGCTTGAACCCGGCATGTTGCGGGGTCCACACCTCGCCCTCGCGATTGAACCAGTGGCACAGATACATGCCCGAGGCTGCCCCATCGCTGATCGTCATCCTGGGACCTCCGGATTTCAGCCTGACGACGTCTCCGGTCTTGAAATTGTTGGGCATTTTTGACCTCCCATGCTGAGGCCATGATTTTCACACCAAACCGGTGTCTCGACAATGGCAGATCTGCCAGGCCGGCGCCGCAATCCTTTGCACCAGCTGCGAAGGGGCAGACAGACGACAAAAATGGAGGAGGAATGGTGCCGCTTGCGTGACTCGAACACGCGACCCCCGCATTACGAATGCGGTGCTCTACCAACTGAGCTAAAGCGGCCCAGGAAGCCAAGGCCTCCAGGATGCGGCGGTGATAGACGCAACCGGGCGCGAATTCAAGATGCGACTTGGCAATTCCTGCGTCGGCGTCGTGGCACCCTCGAAAGCCGGCCGCCGCCTTGTCCGCCAGTCAGTCGCCAAGGGAATGCGGCGCACGGTGCGTGTGCTCCCTGTGCGCGAAAATCGGCGAAACATGCTGATTTTGTTGCCGGAACAGCGCCGGAATGGACTTTGCACACCTCTGCGAGGCAGAATGCGCCGCTCGCCCGTTGATTGATTGGTCGCCTGCGGCTAACGATCACGGCAAGGTTGGCAAAGACAGAGGGACCCGCTTGGACGCGATCGAAAAAGCGATCCGGAACGCCTTGGAGAAAGGCAATGCCGAGGACCGCGCGTTCCGCGAGAGGGTCTATCGCTCGGCTTTTGCCGCGCTCGATCGCGCGCTCCAGGCCAATCCCGGTGTGACCGTTGAGGTCGCCATCAAGCGCCGCAAGGCAATCCAGGCGAAAATCACCGAAATCGAATCCGAGTTCCTGCCGGCGGTGCCGGATGTCGGTCCGCAGGGCGATGCACCGGCGGTCGAATTTGGAGCGGACCCGGCGCCCGCGGTCGAAACCGGCCGACAGGCATCGTCCCCCGATGTCGTCGTCGACGGACCCGTGCAATCCGCTGCCGATGCGCCGCGCTCCCGCGTTCTGCCCGTCGTTCCCGATATCATGCCGGACGCCACGCTTCCCGATGCTCCGGCCATCGACATGTCGGTTCCGGCCTCGGCCGGCGCGACGACGGAAGTGGCGCCCGACCGCGATGAACGGCGCATAAGGGGGCGTCGCCTGCCGCTGACCGCCATCTTCCTGACCGTGACACTGCTCGCCGCGGTTGGCATCGGCCTGTTCTTCGCCGTGCAGACCGGCGTGTTCAAGACGTCCGCGCAACTCGACACCGCCCCGCCGCAAGCGCCGCCGACCGTCGAGGACGACGATTTCACACCGGCCGACGGCGGTCCGGAAAAACCCGGCGCCGCGGACCAGGCGCGCGACTGGATCAATGTGTTTTCGCCGGCCGATGCATCCCATGTCAGCGCGCCGTCTGACTCCAGGGCCGAGGTGATGAAGGACGATACCGGTTCGTTCCTGCGCATCCGTTCCGGCGCGTCCGGTTCGGCGATCAGCTTCGATGTCGGACAAGGCGTGCTGGAGAAGCTGGCCGGCAAACATGCCGTGTTCGACATCATTGCCCGCTCCGAAGAAGGCAAGGAGACGCAGATTTCGGTCGACTGCAATTTCGGCGAACTCGGCGACTGCGGCCGCAAGCGCTATGCGGTCGGCCAGCAGCAGAACGAATATCTGTTCGATGTGCAGTTTCCGGACAAGCGTCCGGGCTCGGCCGGCACCATTGCCATCAATTCCGACTTCGACAAGCAGGGCAAGGCCGCGGACATCTACGAAATCCGCGTTTCGATCGAGCCGTAAGAGCGCTGACGGTCTAGCGGTCGAGCAGCGCTTGCAGCGTCTCGATGCGGTCGGCCTCGTTGGCCGGCTTGTCCCAGCGCAGCCGCGAAATGCGGGGAAAGCGCATGGCGACGCCGGATTTGTGCCGGGTCGAGCGGTTCAACCCTTCGAAGGCGACTTCCAGCACAAGGCCGTTGTCGCGGTCGGCCCGCACCGAGCGCACCGGCCCGAAACGCTCGATCGTGTTGTCGCGGACATATTTGTCGATCTGCTTCAGCTCCTCATCGGTGAAGCCGAAATAGGCCTTGCCGACCGGCACCAGTTCCTCTTCGCCTTCGGCACCTGTCCAGACGCCGAACGTATAGTCGGAATAGAAGCTCGAGCGTTTGCCGTGGCCGCGCTGGGCATACATCAGCACCGCGTCCACCGTGTGCGGATCGCGTTTCCATTTGAACCATGGACCTTTCGGCCGGCCGGCGACATAGGCTGAGTCCCAGCGCTTCAGCATGACGCCCTCGATGATTGGATGCGGTGGCATCCGGCGCAGTTCCTCCAGCGTTTGCCAATCCGTGAAGTCGACGAATGGCGAAAGATCGAAACGGCTCGGGTCGAGCGTCGCGACAAAGCTTTCGAGGCGACCGCGCCGCTCGCGAAACGGCAGCGCGCGCAGATCCTCGCCGCCGACCTGGAGCAGATCGTAGCAGCGCATGAAGGCCGGGTATTGCTGCTGCATCTTCGGTGTCACCGTCTTGCGATTCAGCCGTTGCTGCAAATCCGAGAAGGTTCCCGTCGCCTCTCGGGGATCGCCGACAAGCAGTTCGCCGTCCAGCGTTGCGGAAAAATGCATGGCATCGGCGAGGTCCGGAAAGGCGCCGGAAACATCGTCACCGGTGCGCGAATAGAGCCGGCGGATGCCGCCCTCGGCCACCGCCTGGACACGGATGCCGTCCCATTTCCATTCGGCGGCATAATCCGCCGGATCGAGCTTTTCGAGATCGCCGTCACCGACCGGGTTCGACAGCATCACCGGGCGAAACAATGCCAACGCCGTGTTCCTGGGCTTCTCGGCCTTGCCCTCCAGCCACGCGAACAGCGCTGTGTAAGGCGGTGACAGCCCGCGCCAGAGTTCCTCGATCTCGGCCACGTCGACCTTGCCGAAATCGGCCAGCGCCTGTTTGGCCAGCCGCGCCGACATGCCGATGCGCAAGCCGCCGGTGACCAGCTTGATGATGGCGAAGCGCGCCGAGATGCCCGCGCTGTCGAGCAGCCCGGCCAGCACCTTCGGCCCGTCGGAGCGGCTTGCCGCCTGCAGTTTGGCCACGACTTCGCCAAGCGTCGGCTCGCGGCTCGCGATGTTTCCGGGCGTTTGCGGCCAGACCAGCGACACCGTTTCGGCGAGATCGCCGACATAGTCGTAGGAATAGCCGAACAGCACCGGATCCATGCGTTCGGTGACCAGCATGCGCAGCATCGCCGGCTTGACCGCGGCGATGTGGAGATCGCCGGTGATGGCAGCCAGCGCCAGGCCGCGATCGGGATCCTCCACAGCGCGGAAATAGTCGGTCAGCAAGGTCAGCTTGCCGTTGCGCGACGGCGTCAGCACCAGGCGGTCGAGAAGCTCGGCGAAGCGGTTCATGGCTTCAATCGCCCTCGTCTTCGTAGCCGACCAGATGCAGCGGCCGGGCGGCGATGCCTTCGAGTTCGCACCAGCGCACCAGCGCTTCCTCGCGGCCATGGGTCACCCAGATCTCCTC
>NZ_RZOL01000297.1:0-7675 GCF_004022985.1 Mesorhizobium sp. M7A.F.Ca.ET.027.02.1.1
TGATCATGCCGTCGATATGGTCCTGAAGGTTCTTGCCCACGCCCGGCAGATCGACAACCGGCTTTATACCGATCGCCTGCAGCTCGGCGGCTGCGCCGATGCCGGACGCCAGCAAGATCTTCGGTGAATTGATCGCCCCGGCCGAAAGCACGATTTCGCGGCGGGCCGACAGCGTCTTCTGCTCGCCCTTGTACCGCACCCGTACCCCTGTCGCGCGTTCCTCGGCTATATCGAGGTCGATCACTTCGCATTCGCTGAGGATTGTGAGATTCTTGCGATCGAGCACCGGGCGCATGAAGGCGGTGAAACTGCTGAAGCGCTGGCCGCGATCCTGGGTGACATTGTAGATGCCGAGGCCGAACTGGCTTTCGGCATTGAAGTCGCTGTTGGCCGGAAGACCGGCATTGTTGCCGGCCTTGACGAACATCGACGACAGCACATTCGGATCGCGCGGCTTGTCGACCAGCAGTTCCCCGCCTGTACCGTGGTAGTGCGGGTCCTGGCCAAGCAGGTTGCGCTCGAGCTTCTTGAAGACGGGAAGCACGTCGCTGAATGCCCAGCCTGCCAGCCGAGTCGCGACCACTCGTCATAGTCCTGCGCGGCGCCCCTGATGTAGACCATCGAGTTGATGGAACTGGAGCCGCCCAGCCCCTTGCCGCGATTGACCGGAATCCTGCGGCCGTTGAGGTTGGGCTGAGGCACGCCGACATAGCAGTAGTCATAGTTCGGATTGCCGTAGAGCGAGAGGATGCCGGCAGGCACCTTGACCCGCAGCCCGCTATCGCTGCCGCCGGCTTCGATCAGGCACACTTTGTGGGACGGGTTGGCGCTCAGGCGATTGGCAAGGACACAACCGGCCGAGCCTGCGCCGATGACGATGTAATCGTAGTCAAGATTTTCGGTCTGCATGGCCAGCCCCTTTGAGAATGGAGATGCCGGGGCGGCGCGCGCCCCGGCTGAGCGGCTCATTGCAGAAGCTGCGTCCAGACCTTGGTGACGAGTTCCTGCGCCGCCGGCGAGCAGGCCTGGCCCATCTTGACGGGAACGGTCGGGAACAGCTCCGGAGCGTTCTCCTTGTTGTAGAGCGCCTTGCTCTCGTCGATCTTCACCGGCGAAGAGTGGCCGTAATAATTGTACTGCGCCGTCGCGTTGTCGATCTGGGTCATGAAATCGATGAACTTCTTGGCGTTCTCGATATTGGCCGCGCCCTTCGGCACGACATAGGAATCCAGCCAGCCGACCAGACCTTCTTTCGGCATCGCGTATTCGACATTGGCCTTGTCGTTGCGGCGAAGCCTCATGGTGTTGCCGTCCCACCAGAAATGGGCGGCAACCTCGCCGCTGCCGATGCGGTTTTCGATGTTGTCGCTGGAATAGGCCGCCACGAATGGCTTCTGCGCCAGCAAGAGGTCGAGCACGCGCTTCATCTCCTGTGGGTCTTCGCTGCAATATTTGATGCCGAGATAGTTTTCCGCTGCCGGAATGACTTCGTCGGGCTGCGCCAGGCTGGCGATCTTGCCGCGCAGCTCCGCCGGTGGCTCGAAATAGGTCTTCCAGCTGTCGACCGGGCCTTTGTAGAGGTCGCGGTTGACGGTGTAGCCGGCATTGCCGAAGGCGAGCGGGATCGAATGATTGCCTGTCGCATCCCACCACGGTTTCTGCCAGTCCGGCAGGACTTGGCTGTAGGCCGCCATCGAGCTGGCGCCGAAATCCTCAAGCAGCCCGCTGTCGATCATGATCTTCACGAAGTGCTGCGAAGGCGTGACGATGTCGTAGCCCGACGAGCCGGCCTGCAGCTTGGTCAGCAGGTCCTCGTTGGATGAGAAGGCGTCGACCGTGACCTTTATGCCGGTTTCCTTCTCGAATTTCGTGACCATCTCGGGCGAGATGGAATCCGCCCACGCGTAGATGGCCAGGCTGCCCTCGGCGACAGCGGGCGCGCTAAAGGCGAGGCTCATGGCACCGGCCATGGCGAGCGCTGCAATTTTGGTCGTCATGTCATTCCCCTGTTTGTTGTTCTCCCAGGGGCGACGATAACAAACCGTCGGGTTCGATAAATTCGATTTGCCCGACGCCTTGATTAGGAAAAACTACGCCGCTGCTACTGCCGTCGCTGAAGCACGAAGGCCACGGTCGCCAGCACCACCGAAACAATCATGATCAAGGTCGAGATTGCGTTGAGCTGCGGCGACACGCCCTGCTTGATCAGTGAGAAAATGTAGACCGGCAGCGTGGTGGCGCCGCCGGAATTCAACAGGTTGCTGGTGATGAAATCATCCATCGAGATGACGAAGGCGAGCATGGCGCCGGCGAAAACACCCGGCAGGATGAGCGGCAGCGTGACGCGACGAAAGGCGACCCAACCGGTTGCATAGAGATCGCGGGCGGCTTCCTCCAGATCGAAGTCCATTCCCTGCAGGCGGGCGCGTATCGGCAGGAAGGCGAACGGGATGCAGAAGGTGGTGTGGGCGATCATCAGCTTCACCATTCCGTTGGCGAGCCCGATCTCGGAGAAGAGGATCAGGACGGCGACAGCAACGACGATTTCGGGCAGGAGCAGCGGCAGGTTCACCACCGCTTCGGAGATGCGGCGGAACCGGACATCGCGGCCGCGCACCAGCACCAATGCCGCCATCAACGCGACAAGCGTCGAGGCGACTGTGGCGACCGCGGCGACGAGCAGGGAGGTCTTCACCGCTGTCATCAGGTTCGCGTTGGACAAAGCGGTGGCGTACCAGTGCAATGAGAAGCCGCCCCAATTGGAGACGATCCGGTTCGCATTGAAAGAGTAGAACACCACGACGGCGATGGGCAAATAGAGATAGGCGAAGAAGATCGCGCTGAAGAGACCGAAGCCCGGATAGCGCCTGACATCATCGTCCGCGTTCATGCCGCACGCTCCATGCCTTCGGTGCGCATCGAGCGCAGACCCTGGAAAATCAGGAAGACCATGACCGCGGCCATCAGCACGATGGCGATGGCGGCGCCGAGCGGCCAGTTGCGGGCGCCACCGAACTGCAGCTGGATGAGATTGCCCATCATCATGGTCTTGCCGCCGCCGAGCAGGGTCGGCTCCAGGACCGCGCCGAGGCTTGGAACGAACACCAGGATCGCGCCGGCGATCATGCCGGGCCGGGTGAGGGGCAGGATAACGCGGCGCAATGTGGTGAGGCGGTTGCCATAGAGATCATGCGACGCCTCGATGAGCGCAGGGTCGAGTTTCTCGATCGAGGCGAAGATCGGCAGGATCATCAGCGGAATGTAGCTGTAGACGAGACCGAGCAGCATGGCGGTGTTGCCGAACAGCAGCGAGTCCATGTTGTCAACGAGGCCGAGACCGCGAAGGGTCTTTTCGACGACACCGTCCTTGCCCAGGATGATGATCCAGGAATAGACGCGCACGATCATCGAAACCCAGAATGGCAGCGTGACGAGATAGATCAGCAGCACTTTGATCGCCGGCCGCTGCAGCGCGATGAAATAGGCGACCGGGAAGCTCAGAAGCAGGCAGATCGATGTTGTCACGGCCGACAGGACCAGCGTCCGGGCAACGACGATGAGATATTGCGGATTGAACTCCATCTCGCCGGTCCAGCCTTCGTTGAACAAAAGCTGCTTGTAGGGCGCTGTGGTGAACACGTATTCGAACCCGCCGTAAGGTCCACGCGTCGAGAACGACACCACGATGATGATACCGATCGGGATGATCAGCGTCAGCAGCATGATGAGATG
The DNA here is from genome assembly GCF_004022985.1 of Mesorhizobium sp. M7A.F.Ca.ET.027.02.1.1. NCBI lineage: Bacteria > Pseudomonadati > Pseudomonadota > Alphaproteobacteria > Hyphomicrobiales > Phyllobacteriaceae > Mesorhizobium > Mesorhizobium sp. M7A.F.Ca.ET.027.02.1.1. The sequence continues at coordinate 3,733 of NZ_RZOL01000297.1, forward strand.
GGCCGGCAGCAGGCCGAGGACATTCCAGTCAGGACTTTTTGTGCGTGCCTTCATGCGCCGAGGATCCGCACGGATTCGGCGGCAAAGCCGACTTTTACCGATTGCCCGATCTCGAACATCTGGCCGCGGCTGACGCTGTTGCGCTTGGAGATGCGCAGCTTGGTGCCGCCCGCTTCAATCAGATAGTATGTGTAGCCGCCGAGATAGTTGGTGCTCATGATCGTGCCGTCGACAGCGATCGGGTTGTCCTGCGCGGGCAGGCTGATTTTTTCCGGACGTATCGAGATGAAGGCCTTCTGGCCGGCGACCGCTTTCTTGTGAGAGGCCGTCAAGGTCATGCCGAGCTGCGTTTTCACGGTTGCCTGCTCGCCGTCCACGGCAATCACGTCAGCATCGAGGAAGTTGGTCTCGCCGATGAAATCGGCGACGAAGCGGTTCGACGGCTCCTCGTAGATCGCCGCGGGTGTGCCAAGCTGCTGGATCTCGCCATCGCCGAGAACGCAGATGCGATCCGACATGTCGAGCGCTTCTTCCTGGTCGTGGGTGACGAAGACGAAGGTGATGCCGGTCTTGCGCTGCAGGATGCGCAGCTCGTCGCGCATGGCCTGGCGCAGCTTCAGGTCGAGTGCCGAGAGCGGTTCGTCGAGCAGCAGCACTTCCGGTTCCGGCGCCAGGGCGCGGGCGAGCGCGACGCGCTGGCGCTGGCCGCCCGACAATTGCTGCGGCTTGCGCCCGGCAAAGGCCTCCATATGGACGAGACGAAGCATATCGGCGACGCGCGCATCGCGGCGGCCCTTTGACCAGCCGAGGTTTTCGAGCCCGAAGCCGATGTTCTGTTCGACGCTCATATGCGGAAACAGGGCGTAGCTCTGGAAGACGGTGTTGACCCGCCGCTTATGCGGGGGGAGTCCCTGTATGTCCGAGCCGTGCAGGAAAATCTGCCCCGCCGTCGGCTGCTCGAAACCGGCGATCATGCGCAGCAGGGTGGTCTTGCCGCAGCCGCTCGGGCCGAGCAGCGTGAAGAACTCGTTGTCGTAGATGTCGAAGGAAACAGGCTTCAGCGCCTGATAGGTGCCGAACACCTTGGAGACGCCCTTGATCTCGACGGCCTTTCGAGGTGCGCCGTGGCCAGCCTCGTCATTCATGGTCAGGCGCTCCGGTCAGGACTTTTGCGAGCTCGGCGATGAAGGTGATCGACGCCGCGCCACTGAGAACGGGCGCGGCGTCGATCAGGTAAGTTACATCTTCTCCCATTTGCCGCTGCGGACGACGAACATGTCGATGTCGATGGCCATGTTGGTCTGTCCGTTGGCATCGAACGAGACGTCTCCCAGAATGCCGTCGTGGTGGATGTCACGAATGGCCTTGCTCAGCGCCTCCTTGTCGTCGAGGCCTTTTTCCTTGATGACCTGAAGCAGGATCTGCGTCGCCTCGTAGGCATATTTCGCATAGGAGCCGGCGGGATCGGGATAAGCCTTGGTTTCATAGGCCTTGTTGAACTCCTCGAGCTTGGGGTTCGACTGGACGGCCGGAGTTCCGGCGATGGTGCCCTCGGCGGCAGCTCCCGCGATCTCGATGAATTTCGGGTCGTAGATGCCTGAAATTCCGTACATCGGCAGATTGCCCATGCCGAGGTCGGCCATCTGGCTGCGCACCAGCGCTGCTTCGGTGACGACGCCGCCGAAATAGACCGCGTCGGGCGACGCTGCCTTCGCGGTAGTCAGCATGGCACGGAAATCGGTCGTGCCGACAGCCGCGGCATCCGAAGAAACGACCTCGCCGCCGGCCGCCTTGAAGAAATCGCCGAACCATTTGGTGTTGGCCGCACCGTAGTCGGTGGTGTCGGAGATGATGGCGATCTTCTTGATCTTGCCTTGCTTGGCGATGGCTTCGGCCAGCGGCTTGTTCTCGTTGACCAGCGTCGGCGTGACGCGGGTCACGTTCGGGAAGTTCTGTTCGGTAATCTTCGGGCTGACCGCGCCCCAGACGATGAACGGCATCTGCGAGCGGTTGAAGACCGGGATCGTCGCCAACGCGACCGAGCTGTTCCAATGCCCCGTTGCCGCGACCACCGCGGGATCGTTGACCAGCTTCTGCGCCGCCGAAACGCCGACGGCCGGATCGGAGGCGTCATCGAGCACGACGCCTTCCACCTGGTGCGGATAGCCGCTGGCATTGGCCTGCTCGATGGCGAGCAGGAAGCCGTTGCGGGCGCCGAGGCCCTGCTGGGCGTTGCCGCCGGAGAGCGGCCCGATGAAGCCGAGCTTGATCTGGTCGGCCTGCGCCTGGGCGGCGCCCAGGGCGATGGCAAACAGAGAGCCGGCCAGAATTGACGATACGCGGATAAGCGCACTGCGCCTGTTTTGCATGGTTCCACCTCAAACAGAATTATCTGCCGCCGTCGTAGCGACCCGGCCGATCGTGATCGTCGGCCGATCATCAGTGTACGGGCGCGTATTCAGGGACGAAATTCGGAAATTGTGACTCGTGAGTTCGGAGATTCGTTCTGTCCGCCCGGGATGGCGGTTGATACCTGTCGGCTTCAATCGAGAGACGGACCGCATGGCGGAACTGCTTGTCCAGCAACTCATGGCGGAACTGCTTGTCCAGCAACTGGTGAACTGGATAACCCTTGGCTGCATCTATGCCTTGCTGGCGATCGGATTCAGCCTGATCTTCGGTGTCTTGAACGTCATTCATTTCTCGCATGGCGATGTCGCGATGACGGCGCCGTTCATCACGCTGGCGCTTGCCCAGGCGTTGGCGACCGCTCTTGGCGCCTCGGGCCCCGCCTGGCTGGTGCTTGCGGTTCCGGTCGCCGTGCTCGCCGTCGGTTTAATCGGCGTCCTGCTGGACAAGGTGGTCATCAGGCGCTTCCGCGATGCGCCCGCCATGATGGCGCTGGTGGCGACCGTGGCGCTCGGCATCGTCATCCGCGAGCTGATCCGCCATCTCTATCCGCAGGGATCGAACCCGCATGCCTTCCCGCGCCTGGTGTCGGGCATGGCTTTCGAAATCTCCGGCGTTGCCATCAGCTGGTTCGCGCTGCTGGTGGTGGTGCTGACCGTCGCGCTGGTTGCCATGCTGTTTGTCTTCCTGCGCATGACCCCGCTCGGGCTGCGCATCCGGGCGGCCTCGGAGGACCGGGTCGTGGCGCGCATGATGGGCATCCGCGATGCACGCGTCTTCCGTGCGACGTTCTTCATTGCCTCGGCTATCGGCGCCATCGCTGGACTTCTGTTCGCAAGCTATGCCGGCGTGACACGGTTCGACTTCGGCGTCATGGCCGGCCTGCTCGGCTTTTCCGCCGCGGTCATCGGCGGCCTCGGCTCGATGCCGGGCGCCATACTGGGCGGACTGATCATTGCCGGCATCGAAGTGCTGGCGCAGACATTCGTGCCGGACGGCGCTTCCTACCGGCTGGTCTTCGTCTTCCTGCTGGTCATCGCCGTGCTCATCTTCCGCCCCGCCGGCCTGCTTGGGCGCACCGTCATGGAGAAAGTCTAGCATGCAGGGTCGTGCTTCACCCGACGTGCCGGGCATAGCCGCGGCCACGGTCTTCGCCATCGCCTCGCAAATCATCGGGGCAGCGTTCCTGTACCTCATCCTCAGAGTCGACGGCGGCTGGCAGGTGGTCGGCCTGCTGGCCTTGCTCGGCCTCGGTTTCTATCTGCTGGAGAGGCTGCCGTGGATCGCCGACTATGCGTTGGCGAGCTTTGCCCGGGTTCCGCTCGTGGCGATGATCACGGCGGCGGTAATCGTCCTGGCCTTTCCGTTCTTCGTCGGATCCAACACCTATATCCTCCATCTGCTGATCGTCGCCGAGCTCTATGCGGTGCTGGCGCTGGCGCTCAATTTCCAGCTCGGCAGCGCCAACATTCCGAACTTCGCCACCGGCGCTTCCTACGGTATCGGTGCCTATGTGTCGGCGCTGCTGGCGATC
>NZ_RZOL01000298.1:0-7621 GCF_004022985.1 Mesorhizobium sp. M7A.F.Ca.ET.027.02.1.1
GCGTCGGCTTGTTGTCGGCGCGCAGCTTTTCGATCCTGGCGGCGCGTTCCTTCAATGCCGAATTGGTCGGGTCGACGGTCAGCGCGAAACGGGCGTTGGAGAGCGTATACTCGTGGCCGCAATAGATGGCCGTTTCAGCTGGAAGTGCAGCCAGCTTCTTCAGCGATTCATACATCACCGGCGGCTTGCATTCGAACAGCCGTCCGCAACCCAGCGCAAACAGCGTGTCGGCGGTGAACGCCACACCCGACGCCGGCAAATAATAGGAAACGTGGCCGGCGGTGTGGCCGGGCGTGGCGATGACTTCGATCTTTTCATCGCCAAGATGGAGAACCGAGCCGTCTTCGACGGTCTCGTCGATGCCGGGGATCTTGGCCTTTTCCGCTTCCGGGCCGACGATGCGCAGCTTGAAGCGCTCCTTCAGCGCCAGATTGGCCTCGACGTGATCCATGTGATGATGCGTGGTCAGGATCGTCGTCGGCGTCCAGCCAGTGCGCTTTATCGCTGCCAGGATAGGCGCTTCCTCGGGCGCGTCGATGATCGCGGTCTGGCCGCTTTTGGGATCATGCACCAGCACGCCGAAATTGTCGCTGCGGCACATGAACTGTTCGATTTCGACCGGCATCGCATCTCTCCGTTTATGGCCGCAGACATAGGGCGCCGGCGCGTGGATGTCATCCCGGATGTCGAATGACATCTCGGAATGTCGGATGTCGCGGCCTTTTGTTGAAACCCGCCGATATCACGGCTACATCCCTGCCATGCATTCCGACATCGTCGATCTTCGCTCCTTCTATTCGACAACACTCGGCCGTTTCGCCGAGCGTTCGATCACCATGGCGTTGTCGTCGATATGGGCAGCGGTACCCAACGAGCGGCTGGTTGGTCTGGGTTACACCTTGCCCTGGCTGGAGCGGTTCGGCACCGATGCCGAGCGGGTCTTTGCCTTCATGCCGGCAACGCAAGGCGCGGTGGTGTGGCCGGCGACAGGGCCGACGGCGACGGCACTGGTCTTCGACGAGGAACTGCCGCTGGTCGATTCCTGCATCGACCGCATGCTGCTCGTCCATTCGCTCGAACATGTCGAGAACCCGCGTGAGACGCTGAACGAGATCTGGCGCGTGCTGTCGCCGGCTGGCCGGGTGGTCATCGTCGTGCCCAACCGGCGCGGTGTCTGGGCGCGCTTCGAGCACACCCCATTCGGCAATGGCCGGCCCTTTTCGCGCGGCCAGCTTACCGAATTGCTGCGCGAGGCGAATTTCACGCCCGCCGCCTGGTCCGATGCGCTGTTCTTTCCGCCGTCGAGGCGCCGTTTCATGATGCGCTTCCACAATGTGCTGGAGCGCGCCGGCCGGCGGCTGTGGCCGATCTTTTCCGGCGTCATCGTCGTCGAGGCGCAGAAACGGCTCTATCAAGGCGTGCCCGTCGTCCAGCGCGCCTCGCGCCGCGTCTTCGTGCCGGTGCTGTCGCCGCATGGCGCCACCCGGCTTGGCCGTCACAAAGCCGATGCCGAGCCCTCGGCTGCGCGGGTGACGGCTTCGTGATCACGGCAAACGTGCCTGACGTCGTTTCCCGGCCTATCTGTCGCAAGTGGACCGACAGGCCATCCGGCAGCCCATACGAACGCCTGGCAAATTTCTCCATCCGGTTTCGGCACTGACGCAAGGACCTCGGCCATGGCTGATCAACCGGACAATGCCGCCGTCGTTCAGCCGGTTGCGGTGGCGGTCGAAGCCAGCAGCCTGCGCGATCAGGTGGCGACGATCCGGCGGGCGCTGGCGGGATCGCCGGTTCGCAAATGGTTGCTGTGGACGTCGGTCGGTATCATGGCCGTGATCATCGCAACGTCGATCGGCCAGGTTCTGCTCAACCGCTGGAACCAGCCTTTCTACGATGCGCTTGCGCGCCGCGACATGGCGGCCTTCCTGCACCAGCTCCTCGTCTTCGCGATGATCGCCGGCGGGCTGCTGGTGCTCAATATCGGCCAGACCTGGCTCAACCAGATGATCAGGCTCAAACTGCGCGAGGCGCTGACGCTGGATCTGATCGATCAGTGGATGCGGCCGGCGCGCGCCTTCCGGTTGGCCAATGCCGGCGCCATCGGCGTCAATCCCGACCAGCGCATGCAGCAGGACGCCGCGCATCTGTCCGACCTGTCAACCGATCTCGGCGTCGGGCTGCTGCAGTCGTGCATCCTGCTCGTGTCCTTCGTCGGGGTGCTGTGGGAGCTGTCCTCGGGCTTCGTGTTCCACATCGGCGGGACCTCGCTGGCCATACCGGGCTACATGGTCTGGGCCGCTATCCTTTACGCCGGCATCGCCTCCTGGCTGAGCTGGCTGGTCGGGCGCCCGCTCATCCGCCTGAACAGCGACCGCTATACACGCGAAGCCGAGCTGCGCTCCTCGATGGTGCGCGTCAACGAGAATGTCGATGCCATCGCGTTGTATCATGGCGAGGCCGACGCCAGGCGGCGGCTCGAACTCGATCTCGGCACGGTGCTGGGCGCCATGCGGCGCATCTACACCGCCCAGATCAACCTGTCCTGGGTGACCGACACCTATGGCTGGATCACCGTCGTGGCGCCCATACTGGTCGCTTCGCCGGTCTATTTCTCAGGTGATATCAGCTTTGGCGGGCTGATGATGGCGGTCGGCGCCTTCAACCAGGTCCACTCTTCCTTGCGCTGGTTCATCAACAACATCGGCAGCATCGCCGATTGGCGCGCCACGCTGATGCGCGTGGCCGATTTCCGCATCGCGCTCGATGAAACCGATGCGCTGCACGACACGGAAAAGCGCATCGCCTTCGGCCAAAACGTCGATGGCAGCCTGACTTTCGAGAAGCTCGAAGTGACCTCGCCGGAGGGTTGCACCAGACTCGCCGATCCGCATGTCGAAATCCGCCCCGGCGAGCGCGTCATGATCACCGGCGACCCCGGTGCGGGCAAGACGCTGTTCTTTCGTGCCATTGCCGGCCTGTGGCCATGGGGAAGCGGCCGGATCGGCCTGCCGTCGGGAGAAACCCCCATATTCGTGCCGCGCGTGCCTTATTTTCCGGTCGGCACGTTGCGCGAAGTCCTCGATCACCCGAACGGGCCCGCGCCGGCGAACGATGCCGACATTTCGGCGGTGCTGGCCGAGGTCGGTCTGGGACGGCTGTCCTCATCGCTCGACCGTGCGGGGCGTTGGGACCATGAGTTGGGCGATGACGAACAACGCTCGCTGGCCTTCGCCAGGCTCGCGTTGCGGCAGCCGAAATGGGTGATAATCGACGAGGCGCTGGATGCGTTCGACGGCCCATCGCTAAGACGCGTGCTGTCGATGCTCGAGAAGCGTTTGCCGGGGACAGCGATCCTCAACATCGGGCGCGGCCAGCACAACAACCACTTCTTCCCGCGCGCGTTGACGATCGTCAAGGATTCCGGTGCGCCAGCCCTGAAGCCCGCCCGCGTCAGGGCCGGCGCGATCGAACCGCCGCCAGCCGCCGCTCGTCGCAAGAAATGAGCTGATTTCCGGGCGGGGGAAGCAAAGCTTTATTTTGCCGCGATCGCGAGGGAAGCTCCTCGGGAGAAACAACCCTGGCGACGGCCATGCTTCATGCCCTGCGCCTGCTTGCCTGTCTTGCCTGCGCCCAGGCTGCCCCGATGGCCTCGCCGGCGGATGCGCTCGCCGTCGACGTCGAGCTGGTGCTGGCGGTCGACATCTCGCTGTCGATGGACGAGAAGGAGTTCGCCCTGCAGCGGGCCGGTTATGTCGAGGCGCTGCGGCATCCCGACTTCATCAAGGCTGTCCGCGCCGGCGCCACGGGCCGCATAGCGCTGACCTATTTCGAATGGGCCGGCACGGTGCGCGACGACGCGGTCATCGGCTGGCAGATTATCGATAGTGCCGAGAGCGCGAACAGCTTTGCCGACAAGGTCGCGGCTCGCCCGTTCCGCAGCTTTCGCGGCACTTCGATTTCCGGCGCGCTGGCCTTCGGCACCGAGCTTTTCGACCGCACGTCTTTCCAGGGCGAACGCAGCGTCATCGACATTTCGGGCGACGGACCGAACAATATCGGGCCGCCGGTCACCGCGACGCGTGATGCGGCGACTGCCAAAGGCATCGTCGTCAACGGGCTGCCGATCCTGATCAGCCCGTCGCCCACCTTCAGCCATCTCGACCAGTATTATGCGCAGTGCGTGATCGGCGGACCCGGTTCCTTCGTGCTGCCTATCTATGCCGCCGCCGAGTTTTCGACAGCCATCCGGCGCAAGCTGCTCCTGGAAGTGAGCGGCATTCAGGACGAGGTGAGAAGCATCCCCATCGACGCGGCGACGCCGATAGACTGCCTGCAAGGCGAACGGGACAGGCGGTTTCTATCGGATCCGTATTTTCCCGAACTTGACCGTTGAGCTCTCGACAGAGGGGTTAACGCGATCCGGAGGGAAAACCGTTCCACAATTTCCCGGAATCCCTCTCGGTTTAAGCGGGCCGGGCACCAAATTGATTGCGAAACTCGTTGGAGAGATCGCGGCGCCAGCGCCGGCCGTGGACATAGCCTTGCATCAATTCCGGCAGCGAATAGCCAAGCGTTTTGGATGAACGGTTGGCCATGTAGCCCTGAAATGCCTCCGGTATCCTGCCTCGCAGGATGTCGGCGATGAGTTGCCGCGAGATCATGTAAGGCGGAATGTGCGGGTAGGCATGGGCAATATGCGGATGTTTGCCCATCAGGTTCGCATAGGCCTCGACATAGCCGTCACGGCGGCCGGAAATCGAGTTCTCCGAATTGTATTTCGTCCAGTCCAGATCCCTGGACAACTGCGCACCGAAGCGCCGGGCAAGGCGCAGCAGCAATTCGCGATCCTGCATGCGGGTGATGTCGCTGTCGTAGCCGCCGATGGCCAGCAAGGCTTCGCGGCGAGCCGTGATCGCGGAGCCGGCAATGAAGATGGTCTGCCCAACCAGCGTCCGCTCAAGCATTGCGGGGCTCACGAACGCCTCGGGGTTGACGCAGTTTGTGATGCGACTGCCTTTCAGGGACACGAACGAACTGATCAGCACTTGCAGTACAGGATTTTCCTCGAACCAGGTCAGGGTTCGTTCGAGCCGGTGCGGCATGTAGATGTCGTCCGAATCGAGGAACGTCACCAACGGTGCCCGCGCGCGCTCGATGCCGGCATTCCTGGCTGCGTTGGCGCCTCGCCATTTCGCCCCGACATAGATCAGCCGCGGGTCCTGGATGCGGGCCAGCGCCGATTCGGTCCCATCGGTCGAACCATCGTCGACGACAATGTGCTCAAGCCTCGACATGCTCTGGGAGAGTACGCTTTCCACGGCGCGCAACACCGTTTCGCGTCGGTTGTGGGTCGGCGTAATGACCGTGATGAGAGGTGTCGGTTCGATGGTTTTGCCCATTTTGACCATAGTGCTTCAGCTATGTCCCACGTAGAGGGGCACGTTTTCAACCTTGTCCCGAACCAGCCCAAGGGCCATGGCCGCTTGTGCACAAAAAACCAGCGCGCAAAAGGCCAATCCGACGATCAGTGCAAACGGGATCTGCCATGCCGGCATTCCGAGCCGAGTTGCATGCGTCAGAATACGCCCGCCCACTTTCCAGGATGTCGAAAACCAACGTCTTGTCGCCTTCAGCACTCGCGCGGCTTGGGATGGCGATGCCAGTGCCACATATTTCCGGTCCGCATCGCGCCCGGTGACCAGGGCACGCCAAAAGAAAAACCGCCAACCGCGCGGAGGATAATGGCTGGCCCGGGCATCGACTCTGACAAAATCATGCCCGCTTGCTCGTAACTGGCTGGTGAGCAACGTGCAAGAAACCTTGAATCCATTGCTGGCCGGAAAGGGATGGCCGGCTAACCAGCTTCTGCGGAAGGCGCAATTGTTGGCGTTCATCGCGCGCTTGGAGGCAAAGCGTCGATCACCATCACGCAGCGGGAAGAACCACAGAAGCGCAAAGGTCCGCGAAGCGAAATCGTCACAGCCGAGATAGGTGTAACCGTTCACGGCGATCGTCTTCGGATCTTGGAGCGGTTTGAGAAGTGCCGACAGCCAGCCGTCTTCGATCACTGTATCGGAATCGCAGAAAATGACGATGTCGCCCTTGGCCAACGCGGCGCCTGCGTTCTTGACCTCATAGTACCGGCCGCCTGTGCAGGCGCTGAAGACCGTATTGGCTGCCATGCCAAGTTGCGGAACAATTTCGGTGAGACGATGCCGGAGAATCGGTGTGTCGGTATCTGGTCCGCTGTGAACGACGATGACCTCCGGTTTCAGGTATTGACCGGTTGTCGTCACGGCTTTTATTTCCCGTGCCAAAGCGCTGAACGAAACGCCGATCTCATCTTCATTGATGGACTTGGCGTTTTCCATTTCGACAACGATCGAATAGGTCAGGTTCCCCGCTCCGTGCTTCGCTCGGCATCGCGTCCGGCATGACGCTACGAAAAACATGCTCCCGTGTCATCATCTGGTTGCAGAGTTCAATCCGTCCGCAACCCCGAATTCGCAACCTTGCGTCTCAACGGCAACACCCTGAGGGCCGGAGACTGGAAACCGCCTCAGGATCGCGCAGGCCGATTCGTCTTGATCGCCTCATCTCATTCTTATTACTTTTGGGGTAATCGAATTCTGTCACGACCCTTGGCAATCTGTGCCTTCGGAGCCGGCAATCGGCTTCGATTGAAAGGGAGTGCACTTATGACCGCTTACGCCGTCGCCCATATGCGCCAAGCCACGATGGGCCCGCAGATCATCGAATACCTGCACAAGATCGATGCCACGCTGGAACCTTTCGGCGGCCGTTTTCTGGTCCATGGCGGCGATGTCGAGGTGATCGAGAACAACTGGCCGGGCCATCTGATCATCATCGAATTTCCCGACAGGCAGCATGTGCATGGCTGGTACAATTCGCCCGCCTATCAAGCGATTCTGGCGCTGCGCACGGACAATTCGGAGGCCGACGTGGTGTTTGCTGACGGCGTCGAACATCCGCACAAGGCCACGGACATCCTCGATTAGCTTGCGGCTACTGCCGTTTCAGCAGGAACACTGCCTGCTGGCCGAAGAAGTTCCAGAACCACCACGGCATCGACAGGCCGATCTTCTGGCCGTTGGCGTCGAGAGCGGTTGCCTTCTCGACAGTCGCGCCGAGCTCGTCGCACAGATTGACGAAGTCGCGGATGGTGCAGAAGTGGATGTTGGGCGTGTCGTACCAGGAATAGGGCAGGTCCTTGGTCACTGGCATGCGGCCGTTGACGAACAGTGACAGACGCACACGCCAATGGCCGAAATTGGGGAAGGAGACGATGGCGCGATTGCCGATCCTGAGCAGTTCGTCGAGCACCAGCTTCGGGTTGCGGGTGGCCTGCAGCGTCTGCGAGAGGACGACGAAGTCAAAGCCCTTGTCGGGATAGAATTCGAGATCCTTGTCGGCGTCGCCCTGGATGACCGAGAGGCCGCGCGCCACGCATTCGTTGACGCCGCGCTGCGACAGCTCGAGCCCACGGCCGTCGACCTGCTTGCTGTCCTGCAGCAATTCGAGCAGCGAGCCGTCGCCCGAGCCGACATCGAGCACGCGCGACTGTGGTGGGCTGAGGCTGGCGACGACTTCAAGGTCGACG
>NZ_RZOL01000299.1:0-7611 GCF_004022985.1 Mesorhizobium sp. M7A.F.Ca.ET.027.02.1.1
CATTGCGGTCGACCGGGAGGAAACGATGGATCAATTGCATTTCTTTTCGCCCGTGCGGATTTCGCGCGGGCAAGGACACCCTGTGGAAGAAATCGATAATGTTGCCGAAGCCATGATGTTCTTGCGGAAATGGCCGACAGGACGGCGCGGTCCGGTTTATCAGTGCGCGCTGAATTGTTGCTCGGCCGCCTTGTCGGGTCAGATGTCGGCCGAGGAAGCAAGGAAAGCGTTCACCGGCTTTGCCCGCATCACGCGTCTTCTCGATGACGACATGGCGTTGCCGGTACCCGGCGAAGGCGAGGCAAGGGTGCACGCGTTGCGGCGATAGGCTATTGTCCTGACGGACCTACAAGGACTCGCGCTGCAGCGGGGCGGGTCTTGTTGTGCAATGCGCTCGGTCTGGCGGGTCGAAAGTTCGTCCTGCGTGGCACACTTTCACAGCGGACGCTCGTCGTTCATGCTTACTTCAGTCACGAGCTTGCGGCGAAGCGCCATCGTGTAGTCGTCTGGCCCCTTCGGCGTCATGACGAAGGCCTGGGAACCGCCAATCACCGATCTGGCAAAATAGGATGCCAGAGGTTCGTCGGGATTCTCATCCTCCGTCGGGATGGCGATTGCATTGATCGTATATCCCTTGGCTATGGCGTTCGACCTGCTCGGCTGGACGGGAAGCCCGTCGTTGTTCTCGCCATTGGAGGAGATATCGATGACTTTCTTGGCCGCCTTTCCCGGAAACTGGTCGAGCAGGAGACTGCCGATGTCGATAGCCGAGGAAACGGATGTTCCGCCTCGCCCTCTGCGGATGAAGCCGGCATCGCCTTTCCTGCTGATCACCGCAGCCGCCGCTTTGGCATCTTCCAGTCCGCAGATGCTTGTCCACGGCAGCACGACGCGTGCGTGTCCGGGGCTCGACCATTCAAAATAGGCAACGCCGATGCAGCCAACATAATTCCGGCTGATGGCGGCGATGATCTCTGGCGAGGTGAGTGCCGCGGCATGTCCCTCGCGTTGCATATCGGCAATCTTCGGATCGATGGATGACGAGAAGTCGACCGCGAACACGATGGCGACGTCAACGTTCGCGGCATGGGCCGAGGCTCCCCAAAACAGCGAAGCTGCAAGTATTCCTGTCACTCTCGAGATTGAACCGGCCGGCGTCAGGAGACTGCCCCAGCCTGTCGCCCGCACCCGTTTGCGAAAGGATGGGGGGCCGGCGTCCTGATGATACACACTGCCAAACATGTCATTCTCCATCTCGACATCCGGTCGTTTCAAAAGCGAGCTCAACATGTGGAAATCTGGCGGATCGCCTTGGTGCCCACGCCGAACAGCAGCAGATCGGCCTTGGTCCACAAGAGATAACAGCCGAGCAAAGTCAGTGGCATGGCGAGGGCCGCGAAGGAGCCGCCCGACCAGACCTCAGGCAAAGCACGGCCGAGGGCCACTGTCGTCGCCAGCATTGCCGGCAACCGGCTGGCGAGCACCGCACTGCGGAACGGATCGGGCCAAGCGGCCGGCCACATCGGAATTGGCGTGCCGGGCCTGTGGAAGGTGCTGCCGAATTTGCCCAGCGCATGCAGCAGGCCGGAGGTCGCCGCAAGCAATGGATCGCCGAGCAGCAACAGGGCAATGCCGAGCCCGATCGCACCCAGGCCCGACAGGAAGTCGCCCAGACGGTTGAGGGCGGGATCGGGAGCATCCGGCCTTGCCCAGGCCCGGTGATAGGCCTCGCCGCCCCAGAAGAAGACCAGGGTGGTCAAGGTCAGCGCAACAGTGCCATGGCTGCCAGCGAAGTATTCGATCACCGCCATGGTGACGCTGCTTCCCTCATGCAAGCCGACCGGCGCGGTGGCAATCTGGATCGCGAGACCGACAATGAGGCCGAGCGCGTTGCCGCTGTTGTAGTAGCCGCCCGGTCCCCTCATGCGGGCGCGAAGCGCCGATGCCAAATGTGCGATCGGAAGAAGGATTCTCCGCGCGTCCATCACTGCGCCCCCGCGAGAAGTCCGGCCGCCATCGGCAAAGCCACCGCCGCCTGACTGATCGACGCCACTGGCCCCGTGTCGGGCGGCAACCGGGGCCGGAATAGGTTTCGCATCACCGGCAAGGGTCATCACATTCCTCCACTGGACCTGAATTGTTGGGGTGACGATCGCCTGCCCAATTTGCGGCGGCAGCTGCAAAGGCAGGGGCCCCGTCGAAGGGTTGAACCGAAGCGGTTCGCAAGGACGTGCGTGCCTGCGGCGCTCGGTTCGACAGTGCCACGGACAGGATCGCACCCAGAATGATGGCGGCACCCAATGCGCTCGCGGACGAGCTCCGCTCGCCGAGAAAGATCGCCGCGCCCAGCGCCCCGAAAACGCTTTCTGCGCTGACGATCACGGCGGCGTGGCTGGCCGGCGTAAAGCGGAGGGCAACCGTCTGTATGCCGAAGGCAATCGCAGTGGAGAACACGCCGAGGATCGCCAGTTCCGGGCCGGCTGCGAATGCGGCGGCCAACGACAGATTGCCTTGCATTGCGCCGAGCGGCAGGGCGAAGGCGGCGGCGCCGAAGAACTGTGTCGCGGCTGCGGTGAACGGCCGCGCATGCACCTGCATGTGCCGACCCAGTTCGACTGCCCAGAGCGCATAGCAGGCAGCCGAGAGGACAGCGGTGAGATCGCCACTGCTGAACCCGGCAATCCCATCCGACAACAGCAGGGCTCCAACAACGGTCAGCCCGGCGGCGACCGTGAGACTCGCTGTCGGACGTTCGCCTACGAGAAACCAGGCGGCCAGCGGTGTCATTACCGTTGCCGTGCTGACCAGGAAGCTCGCATTGGTGACGGAGGCGCCGAGATAGCAAAGCTGCTGGAGCGTGATGGAGATGGCAAACAGCGCGCACACCTTGGCCAAGCTGGAAAAATAGTCCGGCCCGAGCGGAAGCCGCCTCTCCATCAAGACAAAGGGCAACACAAGCAGGCCGCCGATCAGGCAGCGCAGACCCACCGCACTCAGCGCGTCGAGATGCACAAGCACCATCTTTTGCGAGACATTGCCGAAGCCCCACAAAGCGGCTGCGAATAGCAGCAGCAAATTGGCTCTTGTCCTGGACACGCGTCCCCCTCGAACCAAGCCTTTCGTTGACTTGGTCACCTTAATTTAGCAAAGCCTAAACAGCCTGCCGTTACGGCAGCGCTTGAGCGCGAAGGCCGACTGTTGCGAAGCGTTAGTTTTGAGTTAGGATTTCGTCAGGCTGGGATAGCAAATGCAAAGTGAGGACAGGGGCGCTGCAAATAGAATCTCACTCTTCGGCGGTTTCCGGATTGAAAATGAAACGGCCGGTCCGCTTCGGCTGACCGGGAAACGAGGGCCGGCAATCATCGCCTATCTGGCCCGATGTCCTGGCACGGCGGCGACGCGGGAGAGGCTGGCTGACCTCCTATGGGGCGACAGCGACGGCGAACATTCGCGCAACAGCCTTCGGCAAGCCCTCAGTGTCCTGCGCCAGGATCTGGCGCGAGAGGGGGTGGATCTCATCCATTCCAGCGGTGAGCTGATCGCCCTGAGGCCAGAGGCCGTTCAAGTCGACGTGGAGAAGTTCGAAACGGGTCTCTCGGCACGTTCCGCCCAGGACCTCGCGAAGGCCTTGGCGAACTACACCGGGCCCTTCCTCGACGGGCTTTACCTGGGAAGCAATGCGTTCGATGACTGGATCACATCGGAACGCGACAGGCTGCTCGGCCGCGCGCTTGAGTCCTTCGAAAAACTGGCCCGTCTCGTCGACCCTGATGCCGGGCTGATCCTGGCCGATCGTATTGTGACCATGGAACCGACACGGGAAGAATCCTATCGGCTCAAGATGGAATTGCTGCTCGCATGTGGCCAACGAGACAGGGCAATCAGGACATACGAAGCTTGCAGAAGCATGCTGAAGAAGGAGTTCGGCGTCGAAGCCGGCCCTGAAACGCGGGCGCTTTGGCAATCTCTGTTGCTTGCCGCCGACGACACCTCAAATGTGCAGTCGACAAGTGGTGTTCCGGCCAGCCAGCGCCTTGGGCGTCCCTCCATCAGCGTTGCCGACTTCGTCAATCTGACCGGAAAGCAAGGCGACGACTTTTTCGCCAAGGGACTTGTCCAGGACATCACGACAGCCCTCTCCGAAGTGGCCGACTATGTCGTGCTCGCCGCGCTTCCGCCCGAAAAGAGCGGTCCGGGCGAAGAAGCCAAGACGCCAGGGATACTCCGGGCGCGATATATGCTCAGCGGCAGCGTCCAGAGATCCGGCAATGGGTTGAGGGTGAATGTCCAGCTCGTCGATGCCGCCGGCGGCCACCACGTCTGGGCCCAGAAGTTCGACGGCCACTCCGAGAACGCGCTCGAATTCCAGGACAGGATCGCACAGTCTGTTGTACTTGCCGTGATCCTCGAACTTCAACTGACCAACTGGAAGGTTCGAGACAAAAGCCCGCCGGGTGCCCCTGAAGTGCGCAGGCTGGTCAACGAAGCTCTCATGAAATATTTTGAGATGACTCGGGACTCACTTCTGGTCGGGATAGAGCTTGCCGAGAAGGCCTTCTCGCTTGGTCCCGACAACGCCCGTGCAAAGCGGACGCTCTCGATCGTAATATCCATGGGCGTGGCGTTTGGTGCGCTGCCTCGGGAGCGAGGGGTGATCGAGCGTGCGGTCGAGCTTGCGGAAGCCGCGGTGCGGGCGGTACCGGACGATGAAATTGCCCGATGTATCTTGTCGTTCGCTCTCGAAAGTTGCGGTCGTATCGACGAGGCGATCGCCGAATGCCGCCACGCGATCAGCCTCAACCCAAGCTACCCGACTGGCCACGGCGATATTTCGATGCTCTTTGCGTTGCGCGGACAGGTCGACGAAGCGGTGCGCGAGGCCAACGAAGCAATCCGGCTCGGAACGCACGATGTGATCGACTTCTGGCGCCACCACGGCCTGGTTGTGGCGCTCTTCGCTGGCGGAGACAACCAGCGGGCGCTCGAAGCTGCCCGCAAAGTGGTCAGGACAAAGCCGGGCTTCGTTCGCGGCGCCCTTTATTGGGCCGCGACCGCGTCGGCCACCGGAAACAACGAAGAAGCGTCCCGGGCCATCCACCATTGCCTGTCACAACTTCCGCATCTCAATCTGAGCAATGTCTGCCCTGGCTTTGTGCCGCGCTATGTGAAGGATCATCACCATTCCCGGTTCCTTGAGATGCTGTCGAGGGCTGGCCTCCCCAGTTCCTAGCCACAGTCCAGTTTGCCTGGGGTGCCTGGAAGGTTTTCGAACTTTCTGTCGTGCAACTCCCGTCGAGATGCGCGCGCTTCTGAAGGAGGTCGGGATGTGTGGATCGTAAGCGGTGTTCTCAGGCCACGTCCTTAGCTCAAGCGCCCAGATATAGGTCCAAGGTAGCAGGCCGTCTATCTGGCTGTTCGGATGGCGGTTGAAGACCCTAGTGAGCACGTCGGCGAGATAGCCGAGTGGGTCGACGTCATTGAGTTTGCAGATTGCGAGGCTCACATTAGATTGTGATAAAATAGGTGTTGGAGAATTTTCCGGCCGCGCCAATGGCGCGGCTTGGGACCCCGACCTAAGAACGGCAGCAATGAGAAACTGATGATCTTGGCATGAGACACCATCGCCCAACAGAACGGCGCGTTACTATCAGACGAGATGTATCGTCATAAAATGGTCAGCCGTTCACCGAGTCCTTGAGAGCCTTTGCCGGCTGGAAGACGATCTTCTTCGATGCGGCGATCTTGATCGTGGCTCCAGTCGACGGGTTGCGGCCATCACGTGCTGGTTTGTTCTGTACCTTGAACTTGCCGAAGCCATTGAGGCTGATTTCCTCGCCCTTGGCAGCGGCTTCCGCAATGCCCTTCAACACATCCTCGACCACGGATTTCGCTTGGGTTTTCGACAGGCCGTGCGCGTCTGCAAGGCGTTCGGCAATATCGATCGTGTTTACAGCCATCGTTTCCATCCCTTCTGAATTGGTTCAACCGATTGGCCTTATGGCACAGGAAATTCCACACTGTCATCGGGTCATGGAACTGAATCCGGTGCAAACCAACGCTCGAACCGGGAATTTCCACCACTCTGTCTCGAAAGTCCCGCAGCGCATGACCTCGGCATCAGACGCCCGGCGTGTAGACGACCCTTTCCCAGCAATGCCTCGCCGGTGTGAGGCGTAATTGCACATTCGGCCATGCGGTGGAGGATCGGGTGTGACGGGAATCGTCACGGCATTTGGCGGCTTGGAAGCCGCTGCCCTCAGCAATCAATTGGCCTTCGGAGCTGCCCAAGCTCGACGATCCCAGCTTCCCCGCTCCGATCCACGCGAGCTTGGTCGAGACCGACACCGGGGGCGACTTCTCGCTCATCTGGTCACGACGCGCCGCGGAGTGGTCCGTCAAGCACTAAGCCCCGCCGCAAGGCGGGGCTTTGTCATGTTCAAGTCCGCCGATGCCTAAGCTCTGCCAGCATGAAGTCAAAAAAATGAGGATCCGAGGCCCAGGCGATGTTGACGCGGATGCCTGCCTTGGCAGGTTGGCGCTCCGGCGAAAACACGGTACCAGGTGCGATAAAAATCCCCTGGCGAGCGCCTTCCCGGGCGAGGGCGATGTCATCGACATACTCGGGAAGCTCCAGATAGACGTAGTATCCACCTGTCGGCTCGGCAAAGAGCTTAAGACCCATCTTCTGAAGGCGGGGAACGACCGTCTCGGTGGCCTGCTGCACACGCTGCGCCAAACGCTTGAGGTGGCGCCGATAGTGACCTTCACTGATCAATCCATGGATCAACCGCTCAATGTGTCCTGAGCTGTTGACTGTCGTCAGCATCTTCAACTCGGCAAGGGAAGCGATAAGGTCGGGGCGCGCGGCGATATAGCCGCAGCGCAGGCTGGCCGACAACGTCTTGGCAAAGGTGCGCACGCAGATGACGTTCCGCAACTGGTCGAGAGGCGCAAGGCCAACGCCACGGACCGTCGGCAGGTCGACAAACGGGTCGTCCTCGACCACCAGCATGTCGCAGCGCGCGGCGATCGTCAGGATCGAGTGAGCCGTCGGCAGGTTGGTCGAGCTGCCGGTTGGATTGTGCGCAAGCGATTGTGTGAAGAACAGCTTCGGACGCTCGCGCTCGGCCTTGCCGGCGAGATCGTCGAGGTCCGGACCGGTCGGCGTCCGCTTCACGCCGATCATGCGGATCTGCGCCAGCTTCAGCTTGGCGAAAAGCGGGTAATAGCCGGGGTCGTCGACCAGCACGGTATCGCCGGCGACGAGGAAGCGGCGTATGATCAGGTCCAGTGCGTGGTTGGCGCCGAATGTCAGCAGGATCTGGTCCGGGCTCGCCTGCACCTCGCGCTCCATGAGGTCGAAGGCAAGGCGCTCGCGCAGCGCCGGCAGGCCCATCGCCGAACCATAGCCGTCACTGCTGGACCTCTGGTGCCGGCCGAGCAGTCCGAGATGGCGCCGCACTTCCGATTCCTCCATCCATGAGGCGGGCGGCCGCCCGTCACCGACGCGGATCGAAAAGCTCTCCTCCAACTGCGCATTGAGCAGCGAGGCGATGTCGACCGCTTCCGCGACATGGCGGGGACGCTCGCTAGGCGTCTGCCGGGGACGCG
>NZ_RZOL01000029.1:0-30062 GCF_004022985.1 Mesorhizobium sp. M7A.F.Ca.ET.027.02.1.1
GTGCCGCCGGAGACGGGCCGCAGGATGCGCGTGATGCCGAGCACGATGTACTGCGTCGACAGCGTCGCGATGATCGGATGGACGTTGAAGCGGGTGATCGCCATGCCGTTGATCAGCCCGATGAGTGCCGCCAGCACGAAGACCGCCGGGATCAGCACGATCGCCGGCTGGTCGAGCGCCAGCACCGCGGTGGTGAAGCTGATGACCGAGCCGACCGACAGGTCGAGCCCGCCGATGAGCACGACGACGAGCTGTCCTATCGCCGCGATGATCAGCGGCATCGCCTGGGCAACCAGGTTGAAGAGGTTCTCGGCCGTGGCGAACTGCGTCGTCTCGACGGTCAGCCACAGCGAAATGAGCAAGGCGACCAGCAGTGGCAGGCCCCACAGGCCTTGCCGCGTGTTCCGGCCACTCAGGATGTTGAAAAGCGAACGATGCATGGAGGCCCCTAATGCTGGCGCGCGGAGCCGCCCGTCAGGGCCGCGTCGAGGATCTTGTGTTCTGTCGCCTGCGCTGCCGGCATTTCGGCAACGATGGTGTCGTCATGGACGACGTAGATGCGGTCGCAGAGCCCGATCAATTCGATCGTCTCGCGCGACAGCACCAGCACGGCGCCGCCCTTGGCGGTAAAGTCGCGCAGCAGGTGGTAGATCTCGGACTTGGCGCCGATGTCGACGCCGCGGGTCGGCTCCTCGACCAGCAGAAGATCGAGATCGGGAGCCAGGTAGCGGCCGAGCAGAACCTTTTGCTGGTTGCCGCCGGACAGGGAGCCGACCGGCGCGGACGGCCCTGCCGCCTTTATGTTCATGACCTCCATCATGCGAGCGATCACGTTTCGATACGGCCGCGCCGGCGCGAGCTCGGATCGCCTCGAATGCAATCCGATGGCGATGTTGTGGGCGATTGGCAAAGCGAGGAAGAGCCCCTCTTCCTTGCGGTCCTCGGGAACGAAGCCGACCCTCAGCTGCTGCAAATGGCGAACGCCTGATGATGGCGGGAGCGGCATTTTCAGCGCTTTGCCGTTGACGGAAATCGTCCCGGCGGAGGGATGATAGCGGCCGATCAGCGATCTCAGGAAGCGCTGCTGGCCCTGTCCCTCCAGGCCGGCCAGGGCGACGATCTCGCCCTTGTGCAATGTCAGCGACAGCGGCCGCGATGTCTCGGTGATCCTCAGGTTCTCGACGCGCAGGATCTCGTCGCCTTTGTTATCAGTACGATCGGGAAAAAGGTCCTGAAGCTCGCGTCCGACCATCATGGTGATGAGGTCGTCGGTGGTGATCTCGGACACCATTCTGGTGCCGACCAGTGCGCCGTCCTTCAGCACCGTCACCGTGTCGCACAGCTCGAAGATCTCCTCCATGCGATGCGAGATGTAGACGACAGCCTTCCCCTTATCGCGCAGCCGGCGGATGTTGCGGTTGAGCACATCGACATCGGTCGCGTTGAGCGCCGCCGTCGGTTCATCGAGGATGAGCACGCCGGCGTCGGCCTGGATGCAATGCGCGATCTCGACGAATTGCCGCTCGGCTATGGTCAGGTTTGAAACGAGTTGCGACGGGTCGAGCGTGAGGCCGAGTTCGCCAAGCGCCTTGGCGGTCTGGCTGCTCATCACCCGATAATCGATCGAGCCGAACCGGGTCGTCGGCTCCCGGCCCAGAAACATGTTTTCGGCGATCGACAGATTGGGCAGCAGCGAATGCTCCTGGAAAACGGTCGAAATGCCGGCATCGAGTGCGGCTCGCGGCGATTTCAGATCGAGCTTCTCGCCGTTCATGAAGATCTCGCCGGAATCGGGCTGATGCACGCCCGCCAGGATCTTCATCAACGTCGATTTGCCGGCGCCGTTCTCGCCCATCAGGGCGTGGACGCTGCCCGCCTTGAGATCGAGGGAAACGGAATGGAGCGCCTTGCTCCCTCCGAACGCCTTCGAAATGTGGGACATCTCGATAAGATTGGTCACGAAACCCTCGAACGAACCGGATTCGACAGATGGAATGGCCTGCGGGGAATGCTTGTCCACTCCCCGCCAGCCACGGCGCCGTCACTTCTTGCCGTAATATTCCTTGAGCTTGTCTTCTGGCAGTTCGCTCGGCCACCAGACATTGGCGGTGAGGTCGTCGCGATAGTATTTTTTGGCCTTGTCCTGGTCCCATCCGTCGGGATTATAGACATAGCGTTTGTAGAGCTGATTGCCTTCCAGAAGGGCAACGGCGGCGCGCACGCCGGCCGCACCTTGGGCGGGGCTGTATTCCGGCGAGATCGACTTGAACCCGTCCGTGATCCACTGGCCGAAATAGCCATTGTTGCCCTCGCCCGAAATCGGCGGAACGGGCGTGCCAAACTGCTTGAAGACATCGACGCAGGCGCGCGTCATGTCAGCGCCGGACGACCAGATGCCGTCAACCTGTGGGTTGTTCAGATAAAGCGTCTCGCACAGCTTCTTGGCCTTGTCGTACTGCCAGTCACCATGCTCCTCGGCGATGATCTGCACATGGGTGCCTTTAAGTGATTTCAGTAAGCCGTTGTAGCGGTTGGTGTCTTCCGGATGGCCGGCCAGGCCACGCAGGACCCAGATCTTGCCGTTGTCGCCGACGGTCTTGACCAGCCAGTCGCCCATCACCTTGCCGAAATGCTCGGCGCCGCCCTGGATTTCGGTGGTGTAGGCGTCGGAATCGATGCGGCCGGTGTGAAGGATGACCGGGATGCCGGCGGCGACCGCCTTGGCGATGCTGGCATTGGCCGATGTGCTGGTCACCGGCTGAACGATGATCGCGTCGACATGCTGCGCGATCAGGTCCTCGATGTCGGCCACCTGCTTTTTCTGGTCGAAGCCGGCATCGAGCAGGATGAATTTCGAGATGCGCTTGTCCTTGGCCGCGGCGTTCTCCGCCTCATGCGCCACCTGTACTGTCCAGGTGTTGGCGTTGACGCCGAAGTCGCTCATGCCGATGACCCAGGGCGGGTCCTTCTTGAACGCACCGGCCGCGGTCATGCGCGTGTCGTCGGGGCGCGGCGCCACGCCGTCCATCAGCTTGATGTCTTCCGCATGCGCCAGCGACGTCACGGCAAGCGTGGACGCAACGAGCATCCCCAAGCCGACGGTTTTCAGCAATCCTAACATTAAACTCTCCTCCTTGTGGTTGCCCCGGCCTACGAATTCGTATGGCCGGCCGTACGAATGCGTACGGCCATGAGACGCTCTCCCAATGCATGCTCGTTGTCGCAAACCGACCGATGCACGCAATTCTCCCGCCCCCGAACACATGCGTGCCGAAGCCCAATTCCTGCTGGACGATGATGACGGTCGAGAACTCCTCCGGGCACTTTAGAAGCACAGCGGATTCGCCCTGTCAATAGTTAGTCATGTTGAATGACTATTCCCTTGCTTGCCTTTCATCGCTCCTCTATCCATCATGATTGGCGCTCGCCGGCTTCGGCGCGCTGTCAGTCCCGGCGGGAAAAACATGCGATCAGTCTTGTGCTACGGCGACTCCAACACGCACGGCCAGATCCCCGGCAGGGGGCCGCTCGAGCGTTATGGGCCGGGTGAACGCTGGCCGGGCATATTGCGTTCTCAGCTAGGCCCCGACTGGTATGTCATCGAGGAAGGATTGAGCGGCCGCACCACCGTCCACGACGACCCGATCGAGGGCGCCCACAAAAACGGCAGAACCTATCTTCGCCCCTGCCTGCAGAGCCATGCGACGCTCGACCTCGTCATCATCATGCTCGGCACTAACGATTTGAAGATCCGCTTCAACAAGCCGCCGTCGGAAGTGGCGATGGGGATCGGCTGCCTCGTCTACGACATCAAGGAGCTGGCGCCTGGGCCAGGCGGCTCGACGCCCGAGATCATGATCGTGGCGCCGCCGCCGATGCAGGACGACGTCAAGGAATGGAAGTCCATCTTCGCCGGTGCGCCGGAGAAATCGCGCCTGCTCGCGCTCGAGTTCGAGGTTCTAGCGGACTCGCTCGAACTCCACTTTTTCGATGCCGGCTCGGTGGTCTCGTGCAGCGAAGCGGACGGCTTTCACATCGATGCCGAGGCGCACAGATTGCTGGGCACCGCACTTGCCCGCGCGGTCGATGCCATCGGCTGGAGCCGCTCGACATGAGCAACACTACAGCCACCGGGCAACGAGCTCTAACCGACGGGGCGACCCTTGCCTGACATGAGGTTCGCACCACCCAATCCCTTGCGCATCGCCGATCGTGCGAGCGGGCTGAATGCATTGAGCGTGCGCAGCTACAATGAGCGGCTGGTGCTGTCGCTGCTGCTTCAGAACGAGGGCATTTCGCGGATGGAAATCGGCGAAAAGACCGGCCTGTCGGCGCAGACGGCCTCGGTCATCGTCCGCTCGCTCGAACAGGAAGGCCTGGTCTCGCAGGGCGAGGCGCAGCGCGGCCGCGTCGGTCCGCCCACCATCCCGCTTTCGCTCAACCCGGAGGGCGCCTATGCGGTTGGCGTCGGCTTCAGCCGCCGCAGGATCGACATCGCACTCATCGATTTCATCGGCACCGTGCGCTTCCACACGCAATTGCCGGCGGATGAAGCCAATCCCTTTCCCCAAAGCAGCGATCTGTTCGGCGCGATCAGGCAAGCCATGACCAGCCTGCCGGTCGAGGCGCGCAGCCGGGTTGCCGGCATCGGCCTGGCCGTTCCCGACGATGTCGACACGATGGCTGCAACCCGCAACGGATCGAGCACCTCGCTGAAAGCCTTGCAGGGGGAGATCGAGGAACAGATCAAGCTGCCGGTTTTCGTGCAGAACGACATCACCGCGGCGGCCGGCGGCGAGAGCATGTTCGGCGTCGCCAAGCCGCTCAACGACTATTTGTTCTTCTATCTGGGAGCACGGCTGCAGAGCAGGCTCATCCTCAACCACCAGATCTACAAGGGAAACTCCAGCGCCAGCTTCGATCATGGCCTTGTGCGCCTGGAGAGCGAACTGACCAAGCGCCGGCGCCCGTCCGAAATCATCTGGAGCAGCAGCCCCGAGTGGCCTGACCTTGGCGAGGCCTACAGCGAATGGCTAGGGGAATGCTCCAACCGCCTGAAAGCCTCTATTTCCGCACTGACCCAGTTTGTCGAATTCAGGACGGTCGTCCTGTCCAGCTACGCGCCGCAGAAGATCGCCAAGGCCTTGTGCGCCGACATCGGCCGGGAATTCCCCGGCATCGAAGCGCTGCCCGCGCGGGTCAGCATCAGCCCGAAGGCCGTCGGCGCGGCAAGCCTGCCATTCAGTTCGCGCTTCATGATCCAGTGATCGAGCCGAACCGGCGTTGCCGGTCGGCCGATTACGGGCTCTCTGCAGGTCCATCGATGATTTTCAAATGACAAGGCGATTCCGCTTGCCAGGACGCCTCACTTAATAGCATGTTAAGTGAACCCTGAGATCGCCATGAAAATCGCTGCGGATCACGCACTCAACGACAATGCCGCAACCAGCGCCGAAGCGCGCCGCTCGACGGTATTGGGCGATCGCATCAAGGCCTATCGCACCACGCGGCGCCTGACGCTGCGCCAGCTCGGCGACATGATCGGCACCACCGCCAGCTTCCTGAGCCAGCTCGAGCGCGGCCTTTCGGGTGCCAACACCAGCACGCTGATGCTGATCGCCAACGCGCTCGGCATCAGCCTCGCCGATCTTTTCGACGAACGCGAGGTGTCGCCGCACGCGGTGCTGACACGCGCCGAGCGGCCGGCGCTGCCGACCAGCGAGGGCTACCGCAAGACGCTGCTGTCGCGCCGGCCGATCCGCGAGATGGAAGTCTATTGCGGCGAGTTCGCCGTCGGCGGCTCCACCGGCGACGTGCCCTACACGCATGGCAACGCGAGCGAGATGTTCCTCGTGCTGCGCGGACGCGTGCAACTGACGCTCGGCGACGAGAGCTTCACCCTCGAAGAGGGGGACAGCATCGAATATTCGACCTCGACGCCGCACCGGACGATCAATGTCGGCGATGCGGTGGCCGAAGTGCTGTGGATCATCGCACCGCCGACAAGCGGCGCCGTCGACCTCGACCAATATGTATCCCGGAAAACGCTCGCGCCCGGTCTGCCAAAATCAAACAGCGAGCCATCGGAGGGTTAGAAAATGGGAAGCAGATCAAGATTGGCCGGGTTTTTCGGCGCCGCCGCACTGGCATTGCTTGCGGCCGCCGCTCACGCGCAGAACGCGCCGCCGGCCGGGACCGTGGTGGACGGGTCGCTGAAGGGCAAGACGCTGACCTTCGTCTCGTATGGCGGCATCTACCAGGACGGCCAGGTTGCCGCGCTTAAGGAATTCGTCGACAAGAGCGGCGTCAAGCTTTTGAACGACGGACCGACCGAAATCGCCAAGCTTCAGGCGCAGGTCGAATCAGGCAATGTGACCTGGGATGTCGTCGACACGGATGATTTTCCGCCCTTCGTGCATTGCGGAAAACTGTTCCAAAAACTCGATCTGACCAAGCTCGACATCTCGCACATCCCGCCCGGACAGGTCGGCGAGTGCAGCGTGCCGGCGATGAATTACGCATGGTCCTGATGTACAAGAACGACACGTACAAGGACAATCCGCCAAAGGACTGGAAGGATTTCTTCGACACCGCGAAATTCCCCGGCACCCGCGCCATCGACGGCAGCGGCAGCCCGCTCGGCGGCCTGATCGAACAGGCCATCCTGGCCGACGGCGGCAAGGTCGACGCCATGACGCCTGCCGATATCGACAAGGGCATCGCCAAGATCACGGCGATCGGCCCCGACACGATCTTCTGGAAGACCGGCGCAGAATCCCAGCAGCTTGCCGAATCCGGCGAGGCCGACATGATCATCATGTGGACCGGCCGCGCCATGACGGCGGTCAAGAATGGCGCTGCCTATACGCCGGTGTGGAAGGACTGGCTGGTCGTCATGGATCAGCTGACCATCCCGGTCGGCGCCAAGGACCCCGATGCCTCCTACGCGCTGATCAACGCCTATCTCGGCAAGAAGTCGCAGGAGATCCTGACCGAGCAGACCTCCTACTCGCCGATCAACAACGAGGCACAGCCAAAGGTCGACACGTCCGTCGCCGCCTTCCTGACCAACACGCCAGACCACGCCAAGCTCGGCTATCAGCAGAACATCAAGTTCTGGGTCGCCAACTTCGCCGCTGCGTCCGACAAGTGGACGGCGCTGATGGCCGGCAACTGAGCCGGCTACCACTGAGGTGACGGCGTGAGCCAGACATCGCATACGCCGACGGCCGGGGGTGATCATCCCCGGCCGTCAGGTGCCGTGCAGGGGCCGCAGCGGCGCCTGCGCCTTGCGGCCTATCCGTCGCTGCTGGCGATGCCGGCCCTGCTCCTGCTTATCGCGGCTATGGGCTATCCCTTGCTGACCGTCACGCTGCGCAGTTTTTCGGACCCGGCCTGGGGCCTGCAGAACTACGTCTGGTTCTTCTCCACGCCGGTGAACGTCACCGTCCTGTGGCGCACCTTTTCCATCGCCGCCTGGGTCACCATCGTCTGCGTCATCGCCGCCTATCCCTACGCCTATCTCATGACGGCGGTCGGGCCGCGCCTGCGGCTGGTCCTCATCCTGTGCGTGCTGGTGCCGTTCTGGGTCAGCGGCGTGGTGCGCACCCTGGCCTGGGTCATCCTTTTGCAGGATTCCGGCATCATCAATTCGGTCATCAGGCTGCTCGGCTTTGACGGTGTGAAGCTGATCCGCACGCAGACCGGAGTCGTCATCGGCATGGCGCAGGTGCTGCTGCCGTTCATGATCCTGCCGCTCTATTCGGTCATGCGCGGCATCGATTTGCGCCTCGTGCAGGCGGCGCGCAGCCTCGGCGCGCGGCCCGCACGTGCCTTCCTGCAGATCTATCTGCCGCTGTCGCTGCCCGGCGTCTTTGCCGGCGCCATCATCGTCTTCATCCTGTCGCTCGGCTTCTACATCACACCGGCCCTGCTCGGCAGCACCATGCTGTCGACGCTGGTGCAGAGCCAGGTGCTCAGCCTGCTCAACTGGGGCCGCGGCGGGGCCATGGGCGGCGTGCTGCTGGTCGCGACCTTCGTGCTTCTGGCACTCGCCGCCCCGCTGATGCGCCAGCGCCACAAGCAGGCGTCCAGATCATGAGACAAACGCCGTTCCGCATTCTGCTCGGCCTGTTCTGCCTGCTGGTCGCCGTCTGGCTGGTCATGCCGACGCTGGTCATCATCCCGATGTCGTTCAACGAGAAGAAGTCGCTTGCCTTCCCGCCGTCCGGCTTCTCCTGGCAGTGGTACGCGAATTTCTTCACCAATCCCGATTGGCTGTCGAGCTTCTTCAATTCGCTGAGGGTCGCGGGCCTCGTCGCCGTTGCCGCCACGCTGATCGGCACGCTGGCGTCGCTTGGCCTCAGCCGCATGAAACATTCCGGCGCCGGCCTGCTGCGCGCTATCCTGATCACGCCGATGATCGTGCCCGGCGTGGTGCTGGCGATCGGCATCTATGCCGTTTACCTCGACTACCAGCTTGTCGGCACCACCACCGGCTTCGTCATCGCGCACACGATGCTGGCGATCCCCTTCGTCATCATCGCCGTATCGGCAAGCCTCGAAGTCTTCGACGTGCGGCTGGAAACGGCGGCGGCCAGCCTCGGCGCCAACCGCTTCACCACATTCCGCACCGTGACCTTGCCGCTGATCGCGCCCGGTATCCTGTCCGGGCTTTTGTTTGCCTTCGTCACCTCCTTCGATGAAATCATCGTCGCGCTGTTCATCACCAGTCCCTACCTCAAGACCTTGCCGGTGCAGATCTTCACCAGCATCACCCGCGACGCCGACCCGACGGTGACGGCCGTCGGAACCATCATCTTCATTGCCACGACGCTGATCATCAGCGCCGGGCTGATCATCAGCTCGAAATCGACGAGGAGTTGAGATGACTGCGAGGGAACGTGGCGCGGCCATCGACATCAAGGGCGCAACCAAGCGTTACGGCAATTTCACCGCGCTCGACGATGTCAGCCTGCATATCGAGCCGGGCGAGTTCATGACGCTGCTGGGGCCCAGCGGCTCCGGCAAGACGACCACGCTCAACGTCGTTGCGGGCTTCACCGACCTCACCGCAGGCGATCTTGCCGTCGGCGGCAAGAGCATCGTCGCCCTGCCGGCGCACAAGCGCAACATCGGCGTCGTCTTCCAGCACTACGCGCTGTTTCCGCACATGACGGTCGGCAAGAACGTCGCCTATCCCCTCACCTTGCGCGGCATGGACAAGCAGGCGCGCGACCGTCTCGTCGTACGAGCACTGGACATGGTCAAGATGGCCGATTTCGCGCATCGCTATCCCTCCGAACTTTCCGGCGGCCAGCAGCAGCGCGTGGCGCTGGCGCGTGCCATCGTCTTCGATCCGCCGCTGCTGTTGATGGACGAACCGCTCGGCGCGCTCGACAAGAAACTGCGCGAATGGCTGCAGCTGGAGATCAAGCGGATCCACCGCGAACTCGGCACCACCTTCGTCTATGTGACGCACGACCAGGAAGAAGCGCTGGTGCTCTCCGACCGCATCGCTGTGTTCAATCAGGGCCGCATCGAACAGGTCGGAACCGGCCGCCAGCTCTACGACGAGCCGACGACCTTGTTCGTGGCGAAGTTCATCGGCGAATCGACCAGTTTGCGCGGCGAGGCCCAGGCGTCCGGAGACCAGACCAGCCTGACGATCGCCGGCCAGAAGATCGTGGCCTACGGCAAGCTCGCCGGCGGCCGCAAACCGGTGGTCCTGCTGCGGCCGGAGAAGCTGTCGCTTGCCGGCACCAACACGCCTCCCGCCGCCGGGCAGAACAGCCTCACTGGTGAGGTCAGCGAAGCGATCTATCTGGGGTCGGGTTCGAAATACCAGGTGACGCTTCGCGACGGCTCGGTCGCCATCGTGCGCTCGTCGCTGGAAGCCACACCGTTCTCGATTGGTGACACGGTCGATCTGCGCTGGTCCGTCGTCGATGCAAAACTTCTTGCCGACGACGACCGCGCCGACATGACGATGACCTGACCGCTTTTCCCCGCAGGGTTTTTAGACATGGACGCCAAAGTCAACGGCAACGTCTCGTTCTGGTATGCCGACATCGGTCTGCCGGCCTACCGCGCGCCGCTTCCAGGTGATCTCGAAGCCGATGTCTGCATCGTCGGCGCCGGCTACACCGGCTTGTGGACGGCTTATTATCTGAAGAAGGCCGATCCTTCGATCCGCATCGCCATCGTCGAGAGGGAGTTCGCCGGCTTCGGCGCGTCGGGCCGAAATGGCGGCTGGCTGTCCGGCGGCTTCAGCTGGTCGCGCGAAAAATATCTGCAGACCTCGACGCGCGGCGCCGTCATCGACATGGAAACCGCCATGCATGGCACGGTCGACGAAGTGATCGCGGTGACCGAGACCGAAGGCATCGATGCCGACATCCGCCGGGTCGACAATCTGACGGTCGCCACCAACCCGCCGCAGCTCGAACGGATCAAGGCCGCCTATGCCGATGCGATCGGCTGGAGCGTGCCGAGCGAGCGTGTCAGCCTGATCGGTCAGGAAGAGGCCAGAGCCCGCATCAACATCAGAAATGTGCTTGGCGGCTATATCCACCACGGCACCGCGCGCGTGCAGCCGGCCAAGCTGGTGCGCGGCCTGTCCGAAGCCGTCGAACGCATTGGCGTGCCGATCTACGAGCAGACCACCGTGACCGGCATCGAGAAGGGCAAGGTCACGACGAGCCGCGGCACCGTGCGCGCGCCAATCATCATCCGTGCCACGGAAGGGTTCACGGCCGGCATACCAGGCAATGAGCGGCTCTGGCTGCCGCTCAACAGCGCGCAGATCATCACCGAGCCGCTGCCGCAATCGCTATGGGACGAGATCGGCTGGGAGGGCCATGAGCTTCTCGGCGACGCCGCGCACGCCTATTGCTATGCACAGCGCACCAGGGAAGGCCGCATCACCATGGGCGGACGCGGCGTGCCCTACCGCTACGGCTCGCAGACCGACGTGCGCGGCCAGACGCAGCAGGCGACGATCGAAAGCCTGCACGCGATCCTCATCCGCCTTCTGCCACAGACAGCCAAGCTTCGCATCGACCACGCCTGGTGCGGCGTGCTGGGCGTGCCTCGCGACTGGTGCACGACGGCCGGTCTCGACCCTGAGACCGGCATCGGCTGGGCCGGCGGCTATGTCGGGCTCGGCGTATCCAGTTCCAACCTGTCGGGCCGCACGCTGCGCGACCTCATCCTGCGGCGCGACACCGAACTGACCCGACTGCCCTGGGTCAACCGCCAGGTCAGCAAGTGGGAGCCCGAGCCGATGCGCTGGCTCGGAGTCCACTCAATGTATCAACTCTATCGCGTCGCCGACGAACGCGAGGAGGCCGGCCTCCAGCACACGTCGAAACTCGCCGCGATCGCCGACCGCATCACCGGGCATTGAGCCTCGGAGCGACTCCAAAACTTTCTGCTTTTTCAGTGCCTGCCCGGAGACTGCCATGACCGATTTCCAGACCTTCGCCCATCTCGCCTCGATCGATCTCGGCGAGCCCGAGCCCAAGCCGACCTCGATCAGCGGCAATCAGTTCGAAGCAGCGAAGACGCTGTGGACCTCGCCCGACGGCACGCTGGAAGTCGGCGTCTGGGAGTGCACGCCGGGCCGCTTCACCGCATCGCGCGACAGCAATTCCGAAACGTGCCACATCGTGTCAGGCCGGGCCTCGCTGCATGGTCCCGATGGCCGCAGCAAGGACGTCGGCGCCGGAGAGATGCTGGTGCTGCCGAAAGGCTGGAAAGGCGAATGGACGATCCACGAGAAGACGCGCAAGCTCTATATCCTGCACTTCGAGGCGTGAGCCGACGTCCGCTTTGGCCGAAGCCTCCCCAACTTCGTCATCCTAGGGCGAAGCAGGAGCGAAGCTCCGTCGCGGAGACCCTGGGATCCATTCCGTGACAGCCATCGAGGAATGCAGCGGAACAGAATTCTGCACCGCTGCAGCGCTTTGAGGTCGCGGCATGTATCCCTTGGGCTGCGGAGCAGCTCCAAGGGTCTGCGCCGCGTCGCTACGCTCCTTGCTCCGCCCGTGGATGACGAAGCGATGGGCGCTACTCGTCGTCCAAACCGCCGGCCGTCGGCTTGCCTTCTATCGCCTGCCGCAAGGCGTCGTTGATGCGGTCCTGCCAGCCCGGCCCATCCTCCTGGAAGTGGTCCAGCACGGCGCGGTCGATCCGGATCGAAACAAGCTCCCTGGCGCCTGGAGCGGCCGGCGGCTCGCGCACCGGAGCGGCCGGCTTCTTCACCGGTTTGAAAGCCGCCTCGGCGGCCTCCATCGGATTTGTCGGTCGGCGCGGGGGATTTGCCATTGGGATGACCCTGACTGAGACGATTCGTGCGCAGCACGCTTGCGCCACCATAGCCCAACCAGCGCCGTCGCGCAGGCCCATTTGGTTGGGACAATCACTCGGCTGCTTGAAGACTCTGCGCCTCGATGATGACCCTGATCTCGGCGCGGCAGGAGCCGCAATTCGTGCCGGCATGCAGGGCAGCGCCGATTGCCGCGACGCTGCCGCAGCCGCGGCGCACCGCTTCGACGATCTGGTTGGCGCCGACGCCGAAACAGGAGCAGACAATGGCGCCGCGATCGACGTCGACCCCGCCCGGCCGTCCGGCCACGATCGCCAGCCTTCCGCGCCGGTCGACATGATCGGCACTTAACTGTTCCGCCGCCCAGCCGCGCGACACGGCGACCGGGCCGGGCGCGACGAACAAGGCGCCTGACAGTTGATCGCCGTCGAAGGCGGCGATGCGATGCTGGCCGGCGTCGCAGTCATGATAGGCGAGCATTTCCGCACCCGGTGACGCGCCGAACAGTGACCCGGCAAAGCCGGCCCAGTCGATGTCGTCTTCGGCAAAGGCAAGCTCGACCCGCCAGCCGCGCTTGCATTTGGCCACGGCCCAATAGGCCGCGGCATCGGGCGACGGCCTATGCCGCGTCACCGCAAAGCCGAAGGCTTTTGCGGCGAATTTCTCGATGCGGGCGGCGACATGTTTCAGCGCCGGCTGGCCGGAAATGGGATCGGTCAGCGGCGCGGTCAGCGTGTCGAGCCGGCCCTTTGCCGAGAACTGATCGGTCCAGTGCATCGGCGCAAACAGGCTGCCCTGGCGCTGGCGTATCGTCACCAGCGCGCGGACCAGCACGTCACCGCGCGGGCTGGAAACGCGCACGATGTCGGCGTCACCGATGCCGAAGCGCTGCGCATCCACCGGGTGGATCTCGACAAAGGGCTCGGCGATGTGCTGCGAAAGCCGCGGGCTTTTGCCGGTCCGCGTCATGGTGTGCCAATGGTCGCGGATACGGCCGGTGTTGAGGATCAGCGGATAGTCGGGACTGGTGCGGACTTCCGTGGTCGGGCGGATGGCGATGAAGCGCGCCTTGCGATCGGGTGTGTAGAAATTGCCGTCGGCGAAGAAGCGAACCTGGAGCCCAGTCGTGCCGACCCCTTCTGGCCTGCCGGCCATCTCCCCCTCGAGGGGGGAGACTAGCAGCTTTGTCACCGGCGCTTCTTCCGCAGCGTTGGCGATTGGCGAAAGCCGAGCGGCAGGCTGATCTCCCCCCTTGAGGGGGAGATGGCCGGCAGGCCAGAAGGGGTCGGCACGACCGGGCGCCGGCCACTGGAACGGCTCAAGCGTTGCGTAGGTCTCGCCATCAACTCCGCCGTAGACGCCAATATCGAAATCCCGCGCACCATCATTCTCGAACCCCGACAGCGCGGCATGCTCGGCAAAAACCTCCCCTGGCGACGCATACGAAAACGCCCCGCCAAACCCCATCCGCTTGCCCACCTCGGCGACAATCCACCAGTCGGGCCTTGCCTCGCCGGGCAGCTCCAAAAACGCGCGCTGGCGCGACACACGGCGTTCGGAATTGGTGACGGTGCCATCCTTCTCGCCCCAGGCGGCGGCGGGCAGCCGGACATGGGCATGGCGGACGGTGTCGGTCCGGGCCAGCACGTCCGACACCACGACGAAGGGGCACGCCTTGATCGCCGCTTCGACGGCATCGGCGTCCGGCATCGAATCGACCGGGTTGGTGGCCATGATCCACAGCGCCTTGATGCGCCCGTCAGCCAGCGCCTGGAACATCTCGACTGCCTTCAGGCCCGGCTTTTGCGCGATATCAGGCGCGCTCCAGAAGCGCTGCACGCGGTCGCGATGGTCGGGGTTTTCGATCTCCATATGGGCGGCGAGCATATTGGCCATGCCGCCGACCTCGCGGCCGCCCATGGCGTTGGGCTGGCCCGTCACCGAAAACGGCCCTGCTCCGGGTTTGCCGATGCGGCCGGTGGCGAGATGGCAGTTGATGATTGCGTTGACCTTGTCGGTGCCGGATGACGACTGGTTCACACCCTGGCTGTAAACCGTCACCGTTTTCGCCGTCGCCGCAAACAGGCTGTAGAAACGGCCAAGCTCGTCCTCGCTCAGGCCGGTGGCGGCGGCGACGCCGGCCAGGTCGAGCGCGGAGGCCGCGAAAAGCGCTTGCCCGAAGCCGGTCGTGTGCGTCGTGATGTAGGCGCGGTCGAGCGCATTGTGCTGGCCGAGATAAGCGAGCAGGCCCGTGAACAAAGCGACGTCGCCATCGGGCGCGATCGCCAGATGCATGTCGGCGATGTCAGCGGTCATGGTGCGACGCGGGTCGACCAGGACGATCTTCACCTCCGGCCGCTTTTCCCGGGCAGCCGCGATGCGCTGGTAGAGCACCGGATGGCACCAGGCGAGGTTGGAGCCGACCAGCACGATCAGGTCGGCCAGCTCCAGATCCTCATAGGTTCCCGGCACGGTGTCGGAGCCGAAAGCGCGGCGGTGGCCGGCGACCGAGGAGGCCATGCACAGGCGCGAATTGGTGTCGATGTTGGCCGAGCCGACAAAACCCTTCATCAGTTTGTTGGCGACATAATAGTCCTCGGTCAGCAACTGGCCGGAGACATAGAAGGCGACCGCATCGGGCCCATGCTCGGCGATGGTCTGCGAGAAGGTCGAAGCGACCAGGTCGAGCGCCTCGTCCCAGCCGGCGCGGCGGCCATGGATCTCCGGATGAAGCAGCCTGCCGTCGAGGTCGATGGTCTCGGCCAGTGCCGAGCCCTTGGAGCAGAGCCGGCCGAAATTGGCCGGGTGGTCGGGGTCGCCACGCACGGACACCTGCCCGTCCGCGGCGACCTTCGCCAGCACGCCGCAGCCCACCCCGCAATAGGGGCAGGTGGTCCTCACCTCGCGCGCTTCGTCGATCTCCATTGGTCAGGCCGCGCGGCTGGCCAGCGCTTCCAGCGCAATGAACAGATGCTCGCCTTCGACCCGCACCGGAATGGTGCGCACCGCGCCCTCGTCGGCGCCGAGCGCCTTGCCCGTCTCCAGCGAAATCACCCAATTGTGTAAGGGACAGGTCACCGACGTCCCGTGCACGATGCCCTGGCTGAGCGGCCCGCCTCTGTGCGGGCAATGGTCGTCGATGGCGTAGACCTGATCGTCGGCGGTGCGGAAGACGGCGATCTTGCCTTCCGGGGTGGCGACGCAGCGCGCGCCGCGGCGGGGGATGTCGGCGATGGAGCCGATGGCGATCCAGTTCATGATTGTCACTCCGCCGCCTGCGCAAACCCGACAGAGGCCATCGGCCGGAATTCGTGCTTGTCCTTGCCGGAAACGCGTTCCGACCACGGATCGACCTGGGCGAATTTCTGGCTGAAGACGAAGCGGTCGTAATAAGCCTTGCGCTTCTCGCCATCGTCCATGATCTGACGCTTGATCTCGGGGATGCCGATGCGTTTGGCCCATTTGTAGATGCGCTCGAGATAGCGACCCTGCTCGCGATACATCTGCGTCAGCGCCACGATATGCTCCAGCGCCTCATCCTCGGTCTTGACCAGGCCGAGCACCTCGGTGCCCTTGATGTCGAGCCCGGCCGCCCCGGCAAAATGGATTTCGTAGCCGGAGTCGACGCAGATGACGCCAACATCCTTGCAGGTCGCTTCGGCGCAGTTGCGCGGACAGCCCGACACGGCCATCTTGACCTTGGCCGGCGTCCACGAGCCCCACATGAATTTTTCGATGCGGACGCCGAAGCCCGTCGAATCCTGCGTGCCGAAGCGGCACCAGTCCGAGCCGACGCAGGTCTTCACCGTGCGCAACCCCTTGGCATAGGCGTGGCCGGAGACGAAGCCGGCCTGGCCGAGATCGGCCCATACCGCCGGCAGGTCTTCCTTGCGGATGCCGAGCATGTCGATGCGCTGGCCGCCGGTGACCTTGACCATCGGGATTTCGAACTTGTCGACGACGTCGGCGATGGCGCGCAGCTCTGCCGCGTTGGTGACGCCGCCCCACATGCGCGGCACCACCGAATAGGTGCCGTCCTTCTGGATGTTGGCGTGTACGCGCTCGTTGATGAAGCGCGACTGGTAGTCGTCGGCGTAGTCGTCCGGCCAGTCGCAGACGAGATAATAGTTGAGCGCCGGCCGGCATTTGGCGCAGCCGCAGGAGGTCGTCCACTCCAGTTCCTGCATGACGGCGGGAATGGTCTTCAGGCCCTTGGCGATGATCAGCCGGCGCACCTCGTCATGGCCGAGCGTCGTGCAGCCGCACATCGGCTGCACCGCCGCCGGATTGTATTTGTCGCCGATGGTCAGCACCATCAGCTTCTCGACCAGCCCGGTGCAGGAGCCGCAGGAGGCTGACGCCTTGGTGTGGGCGCGCACGTCGTCGAGCGAGGTCAGGCCCTTCCCCGTAATCGCGCCAGTGATCTTTCCCTTGCAAACGCCGTTGCAGCCGCAGATTTCCGCATCATCCGGCAAGGCTGCAACGGCCGCCATAGGGTCCAGCGGGGCACCCCCCTGGTAGGACTGGCCGAAGATGAGCGTGTCGCGCATTTCGGAAATATCGGTCTGCTTCTTCTTGAGGTCGTTGAACCAGGCTCCATCAGCCGTCTCGCCATAGAGCACAGTACCGATGATGCGGTCGTCCTTCAGGACAAGGCGCTTGTAGACGCCGGCGGCCGCATCGCGCAGCACGATCTCCTGGCGGTCCTCGCCCTCGGCGAAGTCGCCGAGCGAGAACAGGTCGATGCCGGTGACCTTGAGCTTGGTCGGCGTGTCCATATGGACGAAGGCCGCCGCTTCGTTGCCGGCAAGCTGGCTGGCTGTAACGCGCGCCATCTCGTAGAGCGGCGCGACGAGGCCATAGACCTGGCCGTTGACCTCGGCACATTCGCCGAGCGCGTAAATGTCGGGATCGTTGCTGCGCATTCCGGCGTCGACGACGATGCCCCTGTTGACTGCGATGCCGGCCTGTTTCGCTAGCGCCGAATTCGGCCTGATGCCGACGGCCATCACCACAAGCGTTGCTGGGATAATGGTGCCGTCAGCAAGCTCCACCTGCCCGACCTTGCCGTTGCCTGTGATCGCCTGTGTGTTAGCCTTGGTGATCACCTTGATGCCGCGCTGCTCCACGGCACGCTGCAGCAGATAGCCGGCCGCGGGATCGAGCTGGCGCTCCATCAGCGTCGGCATGACATGCAGCACGGTGACGTCCATGCCTTGCGCGTTCAGCCCTGCTGCCGCCTCCAGCCCGAGCAGGCCGC
This sequence comes from Mesorhizobium sp. M7A.F.Ca.ET.027.02.1.1, assembly GCF_004022985.1. NCBI lineage: Bacteria > Pseudomonadati > Pseudomonadota > Alphaproteobacteria > Hyphomicrobiales > Phyllobacteriaceae > Mesorhizobium > Mesorhizobium sp. M7A.F.Ca.ET.027.02.1.1. The sequence continues at coordinate 17,589 of NZ_RZOL01000029.1, forward strand.
CGCCGATGACCACCGCCTTGGCCCGCGACTGGGCGGCGAGCATCATCGCCTGCACATCGTCGAGGTCGCGATAGGTCAGCACGCCCGGCAGATCATGGCCCGGCACCGGAATGATGAACGGCACCGAGCCGGTGGCGATGACGAGCTTGTCGTAGGGTTCGGTGACGCCATGATCCGACGTGACGGTCTTCGCTGACCGGTCGATGGTGACGATCTTGTGGCCCTTGTAGAGGGTGATGTTGTTGGCGATGTACCAGCCGTCGCCGTGGATGATGATCTCCTCATAGGCTTTCTCGCCCGACAGAACCGGCGACAGCATGATGCGGTCGTAATTGACGCGCGGCTCGGCGTTGAAGATGGTGACGGTGTAGCGGCCCGGCGCCTGTTCCAGCAGGTGCTCGAGCATGCGCCCGGGGGCCATGCCATTGCCGATGATGACAAGTCTTTCGCTCATGGTGCTACTCCGCGGCTTCGACGAAGCGGTGGCGTTCGTAGAGGAACTTCAGCACCGCCTCGCGGCAGCGCAGGAAGGTCCGGTCGGAAGAGAGTTCGACGCGCCGGCGCGGCCGCGCCAGCGGCACGGGAAGCACTTCGCCGATGGTTGCCGCCGGGCCATTGGTCATCATGACGATGCGGTCGGAAAGCAGCACCGCCTCGTCGACATCGTGGGTGATCATGATCGTCGTCGAGCCGAGCCTGGAGTGGATGTCCATCACCGCGTCCTGCAGATGGGCGCGCGTCAGCGCATCGAGCGCGCCGAACGGCTCGTCGAGCAGCAGGATCTTCGGCTCCATGGCCAGCGCCCGGGCGATGCCGACGCGCTGCTTCATGCCGCCCGATATTTCTGCCGGGCGTTTATCCTTGGCATGCGCCATCTGCACGAGGTCAAGATTGCGCATGATCCAGTCATGCCGCTCGGCCTTGCTCTTCGAACGACCGAAGACCTTCGACACCGCCAGATTGATGTTTTCGTAGACGGTCAGCCACGGCAAAAGGCTGTGGTTCTGGAACACCACGGCGCGTTCCGGTCCTGGGCTGTCGACCTCCTTGTCCTCGAGCAGCACGGCGCCGGCGGACACCTTGGTCAGCCCGGCGATCAGATTGAGCAAGGTCGACTTGCCACAGCCGGAATGGCCGATGATGGAGACGAATTCGCCGTTGTCGATGGTCAGCCTGATGTCCTTCAACACCTCGCTGACCTGGGCACCACGCGTGAAGGATTTGTCGATATGGTCGAGCTTCAGATAGGCCGTCATCGCCCCTCTCCTCACTTTGCCGTTGTGCCGCGGGTGACGAAGGCGCCGACCGCCGCGACCAGACGGTCGAGGCAGAAGCCGGTGACGCCGATATAGGCGAGCGCGACGATGATGTCGGGCAGCCGCGACGAGTTCCACGCGTCCCAGATGAAGAAGCCGATGCCGACGCCGCCGGTCAGCATTTCGGCGGCGACGATGGCAAGCCAGGACAGGCCGATGCCGATCCTCAGGCCGGTAAAGATGTAAGGCGCGGCGGCCGGCACCATGATCTTCACGAAGAACTCGAACTGGTTGAGCCGCAGGATGCGCGAGACGTTGCGATAATCCTCTGGGATGTTACGCACGCCAACCGCAGTGTTGATGATGATTGGCCAGATCGACGTGATGAAGATGACGAAGATCGCCGACGGGCTGGAATCGCGGAACGCCGCCAGCGACAGCGGCAGCCAGGCCAGCGGCGGCACCGTGCGCAGGATCTGGAACACTGGGTCGAGGCCGCGCATCGCCCAGATCGACTGGCCGACCAGCGCGCCGAGCGCGACGCCGACCACCGCCGCCAGGCCGAAGCCGATGGCAACACGCTGCAGCGAGATCAGCACGCGCCATGCCAGACCGATATCCTGCGGGCCATTGTCGAAGAACGGATGCGCGATCAAATCGTAGGCCTCGTTCCACACCTGGGTCGGCGGCGGCAGGCTTGATGTCGGCGACGAACAGGCGATCTGCCAGACGACCAGCATCAGCGCGATCACGATGATGGGCGGCACCAGCGCGCTTGCCAGTTTGCCGGCGATGGCTAGCGGCTCGAAGCGACGCCGTGCCTTGGCAGTGAAGGCGATGACCTCCGCCGGCTTGGCAGGAAAGGCCTTCACCTTGGTGTCCTCGATAGTCTGGATCGACATGTCTGGGGAAAACTCCGTGGGGCAGATAATTCGAGCGACAAACGGCGCAATGCGCCGTTTGCGCAGGGGTTCAGGCCGATGCCTTGATCTTCAGGCTATCGAGATAGGCGGACGGGTTGGCCGGATCGAAGATCTTGCCGTCGAAGAAGGTCTCGACGCCGCGCGACGACGACGCCGGAACGTCGGCAGCCGCAACGCCGAGATCCTTGGCCGCCTCGCGCCACAGATCCTCGCGGTTGACCTGATCGACCAGCGCCTTGATGTCGGTGGTCGGCGCGAACTTGCCCCAACGGATGTTCTCGGCGAGGAACCACGTATCGTGGCTCTTGAACGGATAGGAGACGCCGCCCTTCCAGAACTTCATGGAAAGATCGGTGCCGTTGGCGACGCGGCCATTGCCGTAGTTGATGTCGCCCTTGAGGCGGCCGATGATGTCGGCGACGGGCACGTTCATCCATTGCCGCTTGCCGATGATGGCGGCCATCTCGTCCTTGTTGTCGCTGGCCTCGCACCATTGCTGGGCTTCCATGACGGCCATCAGGATCGCCTTGGTGGCGTTCGGGTTTTTCTCGATGAATTCGGCACGCAGGCCGAGCGCCTTTTCCGGATGGCCCTTCCACAATTCGCCCGTCGTGGCGGCGGTGAAGCCGACGCCCTGATGGACGAGCTGCTCGTTCCACGGCTCGCCGACGCAGAACACGTCCATGTTGCCGACCTTCATGTTGGCCACCATCTGCGGCGGCGGCACGACGATGGTCGAGACGTCTTTGTCGGGATCGATGCCACCGGCCGCCAGCCAGTAGCGCAGCCACAAATCATGCGTGCCGCCCGGGAAGGTCATGGCGGCCTTGATTTCCTTGCCAGCCGCTTTCTTGGCGGCAAAAGCGTCTTTCAGCTTCGAGGCGTCGAGACCGACACCGGTGCCGGCATATTCCTGGGCGACCGAAATGCCTTGGCAGTCGTAGTTGAGCCGCGCCACGATCGCCATCGGCATCGGCTGGTTGTTCTGCGTCACCTTGCCCGTGTGCATGAGGTAAGGCAGCGGCGTCAGGATATGGGCGCCGTCGATGCCGTTGGCCGCGCCGCCGAGCATCAGATTGTCGCGTGTCGCACCCCAGGAGGCCTGCTTGAGCACCTCGACATCGGGCATGCCGAACTTGGCGAACAGCCCCTTCTCCTTGGCGATCATCAGCGGTGCCGCATCGGTGAGGGCAATGAAGCCGAGCTTGGCCCCGGTGACCTCCGGAGTGGCGGTCGCAGCATAGGCGCCGGAAGGGAAGAGCTTGCGGGCCGCCACGAACAGGCCGGCCGTCATCGCGCTGCTGACGAGAAAATCGCGGCGCGTCATGTCCTTGAGGGTCGTTCCAGTCCTGATCCGTTTCGTCATCGTCGTCTCCGGTTGGGCGCGGCTTGGGATCCGCGTCGTCGATTGCGTGTTGATCAAAACAAAAAAGCCGCCAGCCAGGTCTTCGCGTCCGGGTGACCGGGAGCGCGCATTAACCTGAGCGGCAGCTTTGCCTGTGGCGCCCGTCGTTGGACGCCTGTTCCGTGACCCGCGAAGGGCCTGTCTATTTCAAAGCAGGAACCGTGCCAGTTTTGAGAGAGGTGAAAAAGATCAATTAAATCAGCAACCCGCGCCGATCGCGGACGCACCGGGTCGTATAGCCGGAAGGCCAAAGATTGTTCATTCGGGCAATCGCGCGCACAATTTTTGTGCAATGCACAAGAATGACGCGGAAATGATCAGGCTTCCGCGCGAGCCGATTTCTGGCCGGTAATGTACGCGTCGACCTCGTCCGGATCGAAGATCTGGCCGTCGAAGAAACCGTCCGGACCGAGCACAAGGCCGGCGCCTGTCGCGCCGACTGCGGTGGCAACTTGGAGCGCACCCTCGACTTTCGAATTGGCGCCGGGAAGCGCCACACCAAGCGGCTTCAGAGCCGAACGGTAGAGGTCGGGCCGGTAGCAGTTGCGGGCGATGGCAAGGTTTTCCGGCGTGTGCGCCACGTGCCCCCAGCGCACCATCTGCGTGTAGAACCACAGCGCATGGCTCTTCCATGGAAAGTTCGCTGCCTTGTCGAACGGGAGGAAGAAGTCGTCGATGGTCCGCTCCGCGCCGCCGCCCAGTCGGAGATGACCGGTCAGGATCGGCATCTGCACGGCCGGCGGCAGGCCGAGAAAGCCGGCCTGCGCCATCACAGCTGCCAATTCGCCACGGTTGGCCGGATCCTGGCACCAGCGCGCCGAGTGATGCAGCGCACGCAGCAGCGCCGCCAGTGCCTCGGGGTTTTCGTCTGCCCACGCCTTGCGCACGCCGATCACCTTCTCCGGGCTGTTACGCCATATCCGCGCCTTGACGGTGACGATATGCCCGGTGCCGGCGGCAACCGCAGCACTGTTCCAAGGTTCGCCTGCGCAGTACCCGTCGATGCGGCCGGTGGCCAGCGCATCCGCCATGAAGGGCGGCGGCACGATGACGATCTCGATTTCGCGCCCCGGATCGATGCCGCAGGCGGCGAGCCAGTAGCGGAGTTCGTAATTGTGCCCGGAATGCGGATGCACCACGGCGAAGCGCAGCGGGTCGCCACCGGCCGCAGCGCGCTCGCGAATGAGCGCGCGCAACGCCGCACCGGCGCGCGCCGGATCAAGATCGGCTTCGGCGCCGTGCGCCACCATTCCGGCCCAGACGGTGTTGGAGACGGTGACGCAATTGCCGCCGAGCCCGAGCGAGAACGGCACGATGGTTTCCGAAGCGAGTGGCGTCAGCCCGAGATTGCAGGCGAGCGGCATCGGTCCCAGCATATGCGCGAGATGAAAGTGACCGATGGCGATGCGGTCGCGGATGTTGGCCCAGGACGTCTCGCGGTGTAGGGTGAGGTCGATGCCTTCTCGTGCGGCAAAGCCAAGCTCCCCGGCCGCGACCAGCACGGCGCTGTCGAAAAGCGGCATGAAACCGGCGGTGATCTGGTGCGCGGCGCCCATGCTCATTCATCCTCCGCCGGTCCGAGCAGCCCGGCGGCAGTCACCAGGCTCTGGGCGATGTCGCCGATCTTGCGGTTCTGGTTCATCGCCGTCTTGCGCAGCAGCGTGTAGGCGGCCTCTTCGGAGAGGCCGCGCGACTTCATCAGGATGCCCTTGGCGCGGTCGATCACCTTGCGGCTCTCGAGTTCGCCGCGAACCTCTTCCAGTTCGCGCGCCATGCGCGAAAAAGCGTTGAAACGGCTGACCGCCATGTCGAGGATCGGCTTGACGCGCTCTTGCCGCAGACCGTCGACGACATAGGCCGAAACACCGGCATCGACCGCCGCCTCGATCGAGGCCTGGTCGGAGCGGTCGACGAACATGGCGATCGGCCGTTTCACGGCGCGCGACAGCTGGAACATGTTTTCCAGCATGTCCCGGTTCGGATTCTCGAGATCGATGACGATGACGTCGGGCTCGACCTCGGCGATCCGCCGCGCAATGCCGGTCACGTCATGAATGACGGTGACTCGCTCATGGCCGGCCTCGCGCAACCCCGCCTCGATGATCGCGGCGCGGATGCGGTTTTCATCGATCACCAGGACGGCGAGTGCGGTTCGAACCATGCCTGCATTGTGACCAAGCGAAGGAATTGTGCAATGCAGTATGGTTGAACAACCCAATATTCGCTGACCGCGCCGCAGGCGCCTAATCCACCGCCAGCGCCGTGACCTCGCGGCGGAAGGGCAGTGCGTCGCCGATATCGGCTTCATCCAGCTCGCGCGCAAAGCGGTGGCCGGCATAGGTTGCCCAGGCGATCGGACCCGGCGCTTCGGCGTCGCCGATGACCTTGATCGAGCGGATGCCGCTATCGGCCCATTCGTCCCGCCGCGCCTTCAACTCGCGCCAGACGCCGTCGTCCTGTTGGCGCGACGTCACCAGCACCACGGCGTCCGCGGCAATGTCGCTTCGGGCGCCCGTATAGGCGCACGCAGTGACAACCCCACCCGCCACGATGCGGGTCACGGTCCGGTTCAGCACGATATCGACGCCGAGTTCGGCCAGCCGGCGGTGGATGGCGCCCTGCTCCAGCGTGTTGCGGGTCCAGTCGGACACATAGGCCGACGGTGTCACCAGCGTCACCCTCGCGCCCTGGCGCGCCATCAGCTCGGCCAGAACGCCGCCCATGTAATAGTGATCGTCGTCGAACAGCACGACAGTTCCGGTCGGCACATTGCCGCCCATCAAATCGTCCGGCGTGTAGACCGGCATGGCCCGGTCCGCCGGCATCGGCACGACATGCGCGCGCGCCACGCCATCGCGGCGCCATGTCGAGCCGGTGGCGATGGCAATGTTCTGGAAGCCGAAGGCGAGGATTTCCTCGGCCGACAGCCGGCTTTCGAAATAGACGTCGACATTGGACATCTGGCTGATCTGGTACTGGCGGTAGTCGCGCACACGCCCCCATGCCGAGAGACCAGGCAAGCGGCACTCGCGCGCCACGCGGCCGCCGAGTTCGGTTCCGGCTTCGGCGATGGCCACCTGGTAGCCGCGCAGGCCGAGTGCCCTGGCGGCTTCCAGCCCGGCGGGGCCGGCTCCGACGATCAGCACGCTGTCGCTGTCGCCCTTGGCCTGCATGCGTTCGGGATGCCAACCCTTGCGCCACTCCTCCATGAAGGTCGGGTTCTGCGTGCAGCGCGAGATCGACATGGTCATGTCGCCGGTGATGCAGATGTTGCAGCCGATGCATTCGCGAATGTCCTCGATCCGCCCCTCTTCCACCTTCTTCGGCAGGAAGGGATCAGCGATCGACGGCCGCGCGCAGCCAATGAAGTCCAGCGTGCCGGACTTGATCATCTTCACCATCACATCCGGCGAGGTGAAGCGGCCGACACCGACGACCGGCTTGGAGGTCAGTGTCTTGATTCCGGACACCAGGCTCTCCTGCGCGCCCTCCTCCTTGAACCGCGACGGCCCCGAGCAGTCCTCCCAGGCGCCATGCGCCAGGTCCCAGAGGTCGGGCAGATCGGCATGCATCTCGATCATGTCGCGCACTTCGGAATTGGCAAAGCCGAGCTCGCCGATCATCTCGTCCAGCGACAGCCGCAGCGTCAGGCCGCACGTGTCGCCGATGGCGTCCCTGCCCTCTTCGATCAGCTCACGCATCAACCGCGAGCGGTTCTCCAGCGAGCCCCCATATTCGTCGCTGCGCTGGTTGGTGGCGGTGGACAGGAAGTGCTGGATGATGCCGAAGCCATGCGCGCCGTAGAGGCAGACCAGATCGAAGCCCGCCAGCCTGGCCCGTTTGAAGGCATTGCGGTGCCAGCGGCGCAGGTCGCGTATATCCTGCTTGTCCATGGCGCGCGCTTGGACCGGATCGTTGGTGAAGGTTCGGATCGGCAGGGCCGAGGGTCCGCGCGGTACCTCCTTGGTGTAGAGGTTGGGACCGTTGATGCCCGAATAGGCCAGCTGGATGCCGGCCAGCGCGCCATGCTGGTGCATGGCCTCTGCCATCTTCGCCAGCGCCGGGATATCGGCGTCGTCCCACAGCCTGAGCTCGATGAAGGGCGTGATCTCCGATGTGTGGTGCATCTCGGTCTGCTCGGTGAAGATGACGCCCCAGCCGCCTTCCGACTTGATGCGGCGCATCTCGGCCGCGGCCGAAGGATCGCGATAGCCCCCGCCATTGCAATGCGGCACCTGATAGAAGCGGTTCTTGGCGGTCACCGGACCGATCTTCACGGGCTCGAACAGAATGTCGTAGCGCGGATCGCGCATGGAACGTGCCTTCCTGCCAGCTCAGCCTTGCAACTTGCCCGATCATGGTTCGAGCCAAGGCGCAAGCCGGCCAGCCCAGTGGGTTGATGCCGTGAGACCATTCATAAGTTGCGGCAAGCGCCGGAAAACAACAGATTTCTTCTGTGCCGGTTAGGCCGCGCCTAATCGCGTTCACCCGGATTAGCATCCGCTGAATTTCGGCTGAGCCAAATGCGACTTCAAGGCCGCCGCTGCGCGATGTTAGATAGCGCCCACGGCCAACGAGACATAAACGCATGGACAGCATCCAGATCCTAGAAAAGCTGATCGCCTTCCCGACGGTGAGCCGCGACTCGAACCTCGTCCTCATCGGTTATGTGGCGGAGCTGCTGGAGGCGCATGGCATTGCTTGCCAGATCATCCGCAGCGAGGACGGCCATAAAGCCAATTTGTTTGCCACCATCGGACCGACTGATGCTTCCGGCATCATGCTGTCCGGCCACACCGAAGTCGTTCCGGTCGACGGCCAGGCCTGGACGCTGCCGCCCTTCGAGATGACCAACCGCGACGGCAAGCTTTACGGACGCGGCGCGGCCGACATGAAGGGCTTCGTCGCCTGCGCGCTCGCCACGTGCCTCAAGGCCGCGAAAATGACGCTGAAGACGCCGTTGCATTTGGCACTCTCCTACGACGAGGAGATCGGCTGCATTGGTGTGCGCAGTCTGATCGACATGCTGCAAGCGGCCCCGCAGCGGCCCTTGCTGTGCATCGTGGGCGAGCCCACCGACATGCAGGTGGCGACGGGCCACAAGGGCAAGCTTGCCGCACGCGCGCTTTGCAAGGGACGCGAGGGCCATTCGGCGCTAGCCCCGTTGGCGCTCAACGCCATCCATCTCGGCTGCGACTTCGTCGCCGCCTTGCGCCGCGAGCAGGACCGGCTGGTGCGCGATGGCGCCCGCGACGGCGACTACGACATTGCCTACACAACCGTCCATGTCGGCAAGATCAACGCCGGCGTGGCGCTGAACATCGTGCCGAACCTCTGCCAGGTCGACTTCGAGATCCGCAATGTCGCGGCCGACGACCCGCATGAGATTCTCGAGCGCCTGCGCGTGGAGGCCGCGCGCATTTCCACCGAAGCCTCGGCTATCGCGCCTGAGGCGGCAATCGACATCGACATCACCAACACCTATCCCGGCCTGGACACGCCGGCCAGTTCGCAAGCCGTCGCTTTCATCAAATCGCTGACCGGCGCCAACAACACCATCAAGGTTGCCTACGGCACGGAGGGCGGCCTGTTCAGCCGCGATCTCGGCACGCCGACGGTCGTGTGCGGACCGGGATCGATGGCGCAGGGACACAAGCCGGATGAGTTCGTCAGCGTCGAGCAGATGCGCCGTTGCGATGGCATGCTGGAAAAATTGCTGCAGCGGCTTGCCGACCAGCAGTTGGCTTAACCGGGGCTACTTCTGTGGAAGTGCTGCCTGGCCGACAGCCCGCTCGGCGCCGAACACGCCTTGCTCGACGACGAAATGCCGGCAGTGGTCGATGAACGCCTGGACGGTTTGCGTGCGGTGTTCGGAACTGGGCAAGGCGACGCCCATGGTCAGCGGCCGCAGATCGCCGTCCAGCGGCACGAAGACCAGCGGCTTGCCGTCCGGCGCCAGCGTGTTGAGCGGCCGCATATTGGCGATGCCGTAGCCGAAGCCGTTGGCCACCATGGAACGCATGACGGCGATGTCGCCGGTACGCTCGGCAATGTTGGGGCGGATTCCCCGCTGGTGGAATGCCGACAGAAAATATTCGCGGCTGAACGGCAGGTCGAGCAGCACCATCGGCTCGTCGGCCAGCTCCTCCGTCGTGATCGACGCCTTTGCCGCGAAGCGATGCCCCGCCGGCAGCATGACGTACGCCGGCACCAGCATCAGCGGCTCGAAGGTCATGTCCTGCGACAGTTCGAGATCGTAGGTCAAGGCAAGGTCGATTTCACCGCGCTGCAGCATCTCGAGCAATTGCCCCTGATTGCGCTCGAACTGGCGCACCCGCACATCGGGATAGGCACGCTCGAACCGCATGCGCAGCGCCGGCAGCACGATCTGCGCGAACGTCAGCAGACATCCCACCGCCAGCGGGCCGCGCACCTTTTCGGCAAAATCGCCGGCGACGTCATGCAAGGCGTCGGCATCGTTGAGCAGCCTTGCGGCTTCCTTGAGGAAGATGCGGCCGCCGGCTGTCAGCGACAGGCCGTGCGAATGCTTGCGGACAAAAAGCTGGACGCCGAACTCGGTTTCCAGTTGTGCGATGGAGGCCGAAATCGACGGCGGCGACACATTGACCTGTTCGGCCGCCTTGGCGATGGAGCCGGCTTCGCCCACGGCGACGAAATATTCCAGCTGTCTGAGCGTGAAGCGTAGCGGCATGGCTGGCTATGTTGCTGGTTTGAGGGCTTCGATCAAGCCTAATGCATGTCGCGCAAAAGTGGCCCCGGTTTTGCGCAAATGACATGCATAGAGCAAAAGCCTAAAGCGCATCGCTTGAATCCGTTCAATCGCGATGCGCTTTAGGCGCCCATCAGTATTTGATCCATGTCGTTTTGAGCGCGGTGTATTTGTCGAGCGCATGCAGCGACAGGTCGCGGCCGAAGCCGGATTGCTTGAAACCGCCGAACGGCGTCATCGGGCTCAGCGCGTCGACCGTGTTGACGGAAACCGTGCCGGCATGCAGCCGGCCGGCGATACGATGCGCGCGCGACAGGCTGTCGGTCCAGAGCGATGCGGCCAGCCCATAAGGGCTGTCATTGGCGATGCGGATCGCGTCGGCCTCGTCGTCGAAGGCGATGACCGAAAGCACCGGCCCGAAGATCTCGTCGCGAGCAATCGGATCGGCAGGTGCGACATCGTCGAAGATGGTCGGCTGGACAAAGCTGCCGCGCCCATTGACCGTGACCAGGTCGCCGCCCGCGACCAGGCGCGCGGTTTTCTTGCCGGCCTCGACGAACCGCATGACATTGGCCGCGTGGCGGGCATCGACCATCGCGCCCATTTTCGAAGCCGGATCGAGCGGATCGCCGGGCTGCGTGGCCGCCGCACGCTGCACCAGTTTCTCCACCAGGGCATCCTTGATGCCGCGCTGGACGAGCACGCGTGAATTGGCCGAACAGACCTCGCCCTGGTTGAAGAAGATGCCGAAGGCCGCCATATCGGCTGCCGCGCCGAGATCGCCGCAATCGGCAAAGATGAGGTTCGGGCTCTTGCCGCCGGTTTCCAACCAGACCTGCTTCATGTTCGACTGACCGGAATATTGCAGGAACAGCTTACCGACGGCAGTCGAACCGGTGAAGGCAAGGCAGTCCACATCCATGTGACGGCCAAGCGCCTGGCCGGCGGTTTCGCCAAGGCCGGGCACGACATTGAGCACGCCTGCAGGCAGGCCCGCTTCCATTGCCAGTTCCGCCAGAAGCAGGGCCGACAAGGGCGACTGCTCGGCGGGTTTCAGCACCACCGAATTGCCTGCCGCCAGTGCCGGCGCGCATTTCCAGGTCGCCATGTCGAGCGGGAAATTCCACGGTACCACCGCGCCGACCACGCCAAGCGGTTCGCGCCGCACCAGCACCAGATCGCCTTCGCCGGTCGGCGCCACTTCGCCATAGATCTTGTCGATGGCCTCGCCATACCATTGGAAGATCGCTGCCGAGCCGGGAACGTCGACCGCGGCCGCATCCCTGACCAGTTTGCCCATGTCGAGCGATTCCAGCAGAGCCAGGTCATGCAGGTTTTCGCGCAGCAATTGCGCCAGCCGCAGCAGCACCTCCTTACGGTGCGCCGGGCTGGTCCGCGACCAGACGCCGGCGTTGAAACTGCGCCGCGCTGCGGCAACCGCCAGATCGATGTCTTCCTCACCGCAGGACGCCACTTCGGCCAGCACCTCGCCTGTTGCCGGATTGACGCTGGCAAAAGTCCGGCCCGAACGCGCTGCGACCGTCTTGCCGTCGATGAACGCCTTGTCGCGAAAACGGATCGCGGACGCCTTGCCGATCCAGTCCTTGTGACTGAGTTCGCTCATCGCAGGTGACCCCTGTCTTGACTATTCGTCGCCCGGCACGCCGTAGCTCGGCGCATCGGATGGGTTTATCGCGCGGGTCACATAGGCATCGAGCTGCGGTTTGTAGAGTTCCCACAGCGTCGCCAGTTGCTCGATCGGGCAGTCGTCGGTCCAGTCGCAGCGCAGATCGGCGACTGGCCACGCCACCTCGCGCACCAGCTTCATGCCAGCCGAATGGACCGGGCCGGCCTCGCCGCCCGCTTTCAGCGCGGCGCGCATGGTCGCGATGAGGCGGTCGCCGAGATGCCCTTCCGACGCCAGGAACGCCTCGACCATGGCTTGCGGAACGCCGTCATGGGCCAGCATGTTGCCGCCGCAGGCGACATTGTCCGCACGCGCCTCCGCCCAGATGCCAAGCGCCTTGGGCCCTGAGTGGATAGCGGTCGTCCCGGCGGCATCGACAGCCAGCACCTGCCGGTATTCGGGATAGGCACCGGTGCGCTTCAATATGACAATCGCCTCTGCCGCCGACGCACCGCGCGCCAGCAATTCGAGAC